>JAIRRE010000220.1 GCA_031256125.1 Burkholderiaceae bacterium | reverse complement strand
CCACCCGGCATTCGATATTGGCCAGGCATTGCGCGATGAGCGGCGGGCGCACATATTCAGCCTTGATGCGCGTCAGGCCGAACTTGTCAAACTTGTCCACGTCGCGCCCGCAGCAGGTGCCCACGCCGACGGCGGTGTCGAGCATGTCAATCGCCGGAATGGCGAGCACGCATTCCCTGGTCTTTGTGAGCGCGGCATAGGAATAGTTCCAGGGACCGGTGGTGATGGCAAAGGACGCGGAAAAATCCAGCACCATGGTCCAAGTGATGGTCATCACGTTGTCCTTGCCGCCGTCATGCGTCGTGACCAGCACCACCGGCCCCGGTTCTATCAGCGTAAAAGCTTTGTTGAGCGGCAGTTTTTCCATGCTTGCTCCCATTTCGTGATGAAGTTTTGCCAATGGCGTGGCGATGCAGGCGCTGTTTGGCAATTATTCCGCTCGACGCCGGGCGCTATTCCACCGAATCGTCAAACAGCGTCCGGTAGTCGCCGCGCAGCACGTGTTTCTGGATTTTGCCGGTGGCTGTAGCGGGGAGTTGATCGAGTACTGTGATGTGCTTGGGCACTTCAAAGCTAGCCAGGTGCTCACGGCAATGCGCCAGCAGGGCATCGGCGTCGCAGACGGCGCCGGGTTTGAGGGTGACGAACGCGGTTACGGCTTCCGACCACAGTGCATGGGGCAGTCCGACCACCGCCGCGTTGGCCACTGCCGGGTGGCGCAGCAGCACTTCTTCTACCTTGATCGAGGGCACGTTTTCGCCGCCGGTTTTAATCATGTCCTTCATGCGGTCCTTGAAATACAACTGCCCGTCCTCGTCCCACAGGCCCAGATCGCCGGTGTGGTGCCAGCCGAAGCGCCGCGCCCGCGCGGTGGCTTCGGGGTCTTTGTAGTAGCCGAGCATGATGTTGGGGCCGCGGTGCACGATTTCTCCGACCTGGCCCGGCCCGAGCAGGTTGCCTTCGTCGTCCATGATCGCCGTTTCGTTGACCAGGCACGGCTGGCCCCAGCAATTGCCCTGGCGCAGCAGTTGCTGGTCGGGCGCGAAGTACTGGGTCACCGGCCAGATTTCGGTCTGTCCGGAGCCGAGCGAAAAGTTGGGGCAAATTTCGGCCATCAATCGCCGCAGCATCGGCGCGGGCATCGGCGCCATGGCGTAAACACACAGCCGCAGCGAGGTCAGGTCGTGACGCGCGCGTTCGGGGTGGTTCAGGATCGCCGCATACATCAGCGGCAGGCCGGACATCATCGTGATGCGGTGCCGGTGCACGGCGTCCAGGTAGGCGGTGGCGTCGAACCCGCGCTGGATGACGACCGACGAGCCGGTCAGCAACGCGGTGGCGGCGGTGCCGAACTGGGCGCAATGAAACAGCGGCAGAAAGCACGAAAACACATCGCTAGGCGTGTTGCCGAAGGCGGCGATGTTCGATACCAGTGCCGAATGCACCGAACGGTGTGAATGCATGGCCCCCTTGGAGCGTCCGGTGGTGCCGCTGGTGTACATGATGAGGGCCAGATCGCGATCGTCGATGATGACCTCGGGCAACGTCACAGGCTGGTCGCGCAGCGCTTGCGCCAGCGTCTGCAGCTCGTCTTGAGGCAGGGCAGGGCCGCCGGCGGTTTCGCACACCAGCACCGGCAGGCCGAGTTGCCGCGCCACGGGCAGCAGCTTGGCGTGGAATTGATCGTCGAGGATCAGCAACCTGGCCTCGGCGTGTTCTACCGCGTAGCGCACATCGTCCACATTGAGCATGATGTTGACCGGCACCCACACCAGCCCAGCCTTGAGGATGCCGTAAGCGGCCACCATAAAGGCAATCGAGTTGCCGCAGACCATCGCCACCTTGTCGCCGGGCTTCAAGCCGCGTGCCAGCAGGTGGTAGGCAAAGCGATTGCTGTCGGCGTCGAGCTGGGTGTAGCTGACGCGCTGCTCACCCTCGATCAGGGCGATCTTGCCCTGAAACTTGCGGGCACTGCGATGCAGCGTGTCGCCCAGCGTGACGCGGCTGATGAGGTTGTCTTCCAGGGCATGGCTAGGCGTGGTGGCGGGCACGGTGGTCTCCTTGATTTTCAGCATGGCCTTAAATTACCTGAGCTTGGCGCAGCGCTGCGCGGTCGGATTCATCCAGACCGAGCACCCGAATACCTTGCAATACGCCCATGGTTGTCTCGCTCCGGGAGTTGAGGGTGGATGAAAAGTTTTCAGGGTCTGGCGACGCCGAACTGGATCGGGCGCAGAACGCGGTGGCGTGCCTCGTAACACACCGACAGCGCGCAGGCCAGCACCTTGCGCGTGTCGCGCGGGTCGATCACGCCGTCGTCCAGCAGGCGCGCCGATACTGCGAAGGCGTCGGCCTGGCGCTCGAAAGTCTCGATGACCTTGGCGCGCATGGCGTCGATGGCCGCCTGGTCGATTGGCTGCCCTTTACGCCGCATACCTTCGGCCATCACGGTGGCCATGGTGCCGGCGGCCTGCTCGGCGCCCATCACCGCGGTTTTGGCATTGGGCCAGGCAAAGCAGAAATCAGGAGCAAAGCCGCGCCCGGACATGCCGTAGTTGCCCGCGCCAAACGAGGCGCCGCAATGCACGGTGACGCGCGGCACGGTGGCATTGGCAAGCGCCTGGATCATCTTGGAACCGTGCTTAATCATGCCCGCCTGCTCGGACGCCTTGCCAACAATGAAGCCAGTGGTGTTTTGCAGGAACACCAGCGCCGTGCCCGATTGGCAGCACGCCTGGATGAAGTGCACCGCTTTGGTTGCGCCCGCCGGGTCCAGCGGCCCGTTGTTGCTGAGGATGCCGACCCCGATGCCGCAAATGGCAGCATGGCCGGTGAGCGTGGCCGGGCCGTAATCGGGCTTGAATTCAAGAAAGCTGGAGTTATCGACGATGCGCGCGATAACCTCGCGCATGTCAATCGGTTTGCGGCTGTCGGCGGGGGCGATGCCCAGCAATTCCTCGGCGGCAAAACGCGGTTCCGGGACAGCATGGCGTGTTTCGGGCGGTACGGGCAGATCGCGGTTCCAGCCTAGCGCGGCAACCAGCTCGCGCGCGATGCGCAGCGCATCGGCGTCGTCCTCGGCCAGGTATTCGGCCAGGCCGGAGGTGGCGGCGTGCATTTCGGCACCGCCCAGTTCTTCGGCGGTGGCGATCTCGCCGGTGGCCGCTTTCAACAGCGGCGGCCCGGCCAGAAAAGCATGGGCGCGGTTGCGCACCATCACCACATAGTCCGACAAGCCTGGCATGTAAGCGCCGCCCGCGGTGCTGGAGCCATGCACCACGCTGATGACCGGAATGCCCGCCGCCGACAGCCGGGCCAGCCAGTAAAAATTGCTGCCACCGTGGATGAAGGTTTCCACCTTGTAGTTGAGCAGATTGGCGCCCGCGCTTTCGACCAGGTGGATGAACGGCAGTTTTTGATCGAGCGCGATGCGCTCAGCGCGCTGGAATTTTTCGATGCCCATCGGTTGCACCGCGCCGGCGTCGATGCCGGCATCGTCCACCACCACTATCACCCGCGCGCCGCCCACCCAGCCGATGCCCGCGACCATGCCGCCGCCCGGAATCGACTGCGCCGGGTCGGGTTTGTCCAGGCCATAACCGGCCAGGGTCGAGAGTTCCAGAAACGGCGCGCCGGCATCGAGCAGCCGCCCCAGGCGTTCGCGCGGCAGCAGTTGTCCGCGCTGCTCGAAGCGGGTCTGGGCAGCGGCGGATTTGTCGCGGGTGCGCTTTTCCAGCGCGCGCAATTGGTCAACCAGCGCCAGCAGCGCCGCGCGGTTGTTCTGAAAACTCTCGCTTTGCGCGGCGACGCGGGATTCAAGCACGGGCATCGGGGGTTTCCTCGTTTTGCAATACCTTGGGCAGACGTGCCAGGTGAAAGCCGTTGAACGGCGCGATGGCCCGGGGAGCCGGCATGGACGCGGGCCTGGGCATCGGTTTGCCCAGCCGCGTATTGGGTCGCCCGCCATCTACGCGCAGCGTGACGCCGGTGACGAAGGTAGCGGCTTCGGATAGCAGGTACAGCACCGCCGCCGAAATTTCCGCCTCGGTGCCGAAGCGCCACAGCGGTACCGTGGCCGGGATGTTGCGGATCGATTCGGTCATCGACGCGGGATAGGCATCCATGCCCGACGAAGCCACGTAGCCCGGCGCCACCGCGTTCACCCGCACGCCGTAGGGCGCCCACTCGAAAGCTGCGGTTTCGGTGAAGTTGACCATGCCCGCGCGCGCCGCGCCCGAGTGCCCCATGCCTGGCATGCCGCCCCACATGTCGGCCACGATATTCACGATGGCGCCGCCGTGCGCGCGCATCCACTGTTGCAGGCATTCGCGCGCCATCAGAAACCCCCCGGTCAGGTTGGTTTGCACCACTGCT
>JAIRRE010000206.1 GCA_031256125.1 Burkholderiaceae bacterium | reverse complement strand
GGCGCGAAGTCTCCGGCGTCGAAAACGCCGACCCCGATCTGTATGCGGGCAAGCGTGTCATCCTTACGCCCACCGAGCAGACCCTGCCCGATCATGTGCGCCGCGCAACCGAGCTGTGGCAAGCCATTGGCGGTCAAGTCACGCACATGACGCCCGATGCACACGACGCGGCCTTGGCAGCGGTAAGCCACTTTCCGCATCTGGTTGCCTTTGCGTTCATGGCCAGCCTGGCCGGGCAGGAGGAACGCGAGGCGTTTCTCTCGCTGGCCGGGACCGGCTTTCGGGACTTCACCCGCATCGCCGCCGCCGACCCGCAAATGTGGCGCGACGTGCTGATCGCCAATCAGGAACAAGTACGCCACCAGTCGCGCCAGTTTCGCCGGGCGCTGGTAACGCTGGAACACTACATGGCTCAGGGGCGCGCGGACGAATTGCGGAGTCTGCTCAAGCGCGCCAGCGCCGTGCGCGCCAATTGGCGACCCTTTTGGGATACTGGCAAGATGGTACGCTCCGTATCGGAAGCTCAATCGCGTGAGCTGCGTGAATTGGAATCTGAATCCCGTAGCGGGCCGCGCTCGCGCTTTAGCCTGAGCACCTTTTTTGGCACCGGCCAGTGAGCGTCGATTTCCGATTTCCGAGGCCAAACGGGTGATTCGTACCGACTTTCTCGATCTTCCGCCACTGGCTGCCGTGCAAGGCCGTGTGCGGCTGCCCGGTTCCAAAAGCATCAGCAACCGCGTGTTGTTGCTGGCGGCACTGTGCGCGGGTCGCACCACGGTGCACGATTTGCTCGATGCCGACGACACGCGCGTCATGCTGGACGCGCTGCGCGCGCTTGGCTGCGGCGTGCGGGTCGATGCCGGGGCAAGCGCCGTTATCGACGGATTGGGCGCGCGCGCGCGCGCTGTTCGTGCCGATCTGTTTCTGGGTAACGCCGGCACTGCCATGCGGCCCTTGACGGCGGCGCTGGCGGTGCTGGGGGGCGACTACCGCCTGCATGGCGTGCCCCGAATGCACGAGCGGCCCATCGGCGATCTGGTGGATGCGCTGTGCGCGCTCGGTTGCCGGGTCGATTACGAAAGCGCGCCGGGCTATCCGCCCTTGCGCATCGGCGCGCATGGCGCACTGCGGCTGGACGCCCCGATTCCGGTGCGCGGCGATGTGTCGAGCCAGTTCCTTACCGCGCTGCTGATGGCGCTGCCGCTGGCTTCGGCGGCGAGCGGACCGGACATCGTGATCGAAGTGGCAGGCGAACTGATTTCCAAGCCTTACGTCGCCATCACGCTGGAACTGCTGGCGCGTTTTGGCGTGGCCGTGCGGCGCGAAGGCTGGCGGCGCTTTGTTATCCCGGCGGGCAGCCGCTATCAGTCGCCGGGCGAAATCCACGTCGAGGCCGACGCTTCCTCGGCCAGCTACTTCATCGCGGCGGGCATGTTGTCCGACCCTACCGTCAACTCCGAGGGCTTGCTGATCGAAGGCATTGGCGAGCACGCGATCCAGGGCGACGTGCGCTTCATCGACGCAGCGCGGCAAATGGGCGGGCAAATCGAAAGCGGGCCGAACTGGCTGCGCGTGCGGCGCGGCCCGCCTGGACAAGGATGGCCGCTCAAGGCCATCGACCTCGATTGCAACGCCATTCCCGATGCCGCCATGACGCTGGCCATGCTGGCGCTGTATGCCGACGGCCCTTCCACGCTGCGCAACATCGGCAGTTGGCGCGTCAAGGAAACCGATCGCCTGGCGGCAATGGCCATCGAACTGCGCAAGCTCGGCGCGACGGTGCAAGAAGGCGCGGACAGTCTGCACATCGCGCCGCCGGTCGTTTGGCAACCCGCCGCCATCCGCACCTACGACGACCACCGCATGGCCATGTGCGCGTCGCTGGCGGCGTTCAATCCGGCGCGGCTGCCAGTGCGGGTACTCGATCCGGGGTGTGTCGCCAAGACCTTCCCCGATTACTTCGAGACCCTATTTGCCGCCGCATTGCCCGCAAATGATGACGACAGACAGAGCGGTATCCCGGTGATCTGCATCGACGGCCCCTCGGCTTCCGGCAAAGGGACGCTGGCGGGGGAATTGGCGCGGCGGCTGGGTTACCACTATCTGGACTCGGGCGCACTGTATCGCCTGACCGCGCTGGCCGCACGCCGGGCCGGGCTGGCGCTGGATGACTCGTTGGCCAGCCGCGCAGACGAAGTGGCCCGGATCGTCCGCCTGGCGCGCGACCTGCAACCGCGTTTCGAGCATGGGGATGCGGGCGAACGGGTGTTGCTGGCAGGCGAAGATGTGACCGCCGCCATTCGTCATCCGCAATCCGGCACGGATGCTTCGCGCATATCGGCGCTGCCCGATGTGCGCGTGGCGCTGCTGGACTTGCAACGCCAGTTTGCGCGCTTGCCGGGGCTGGTGGCCGACGGGCGCGATATGGGCACGGTGATTTTCCCAGGCGCGCGGTTGAAGGTTTTTTTAACCGCCAGCGCCGCTACGCGCGCCGCGCGGCGGCAAAAACAATTGGCGCAACAAGATATTTCCGTTACACTTAATACCCTTTTGGCCGAGTTGCAGGGTCGTGACGAGCGGGATCGTACCCGCGCCGCCGCACCTCTTAAACCGGCCTTGGATGCTTTACCGCTGGATAACTCCGATCTGACCATCGTGCAATCGGTCGATCGGGTGTTGACCTGGTGGCAAGCACGGCAGCCTTTTTCGCAGTCTTGAAAAAAGCGGCCAGCCGCGCCGGCGCGATCCGTTGATCGCGCCACGCGGTCAGGGCAATGCCCTACTTTCGGTCCGCCGGGCCTCCCTTCGCGCCCCGCAGCGCATTGGGTCTGGCGGTTTATCAACATCAACCTGCGGAAAAACACAAACCGCACATTTTCCGTTCAGCAGCTTTTGGAAACGGGGCAATCCGGCCACCGTAAATCCTGCACGAGCGGATCAGGAAACTTTATGTCCGAATCTTTTGCCGTGTTGTTCCAGGAATCGCTCAAGCGCGCCGAATTGCGTCAGGGTGAAGTCATTACCGCCGAAGTGGTGCGTGTCGAGCATAACTTCGTGGTGGTTAATGCCGGCCTGAAGTCCGAGGCGTATATCCCGATTGAAGAATTCAAGAACGACCAGGGCGAAATCGAGGTCGAGGCCGGCCAGTTCGTGCCGGTGGCCATCGGTTCCATCGAGAACGGCTACGGCGACACCATTCTCTCGCGCGACACGGCCAAGCGCTTGGCGGCCTGGCTGGATCTGGAACAAAAGCTCGAATCGGGCGAGTTCGTCACCGGCACCACCAATGGCAAGGTCAAGGGCGGGCTGACAGTGATGGTCGGCGGCATCCGCGCCTTCCTGCCCGGTTCGTTGATTGATACCCGACCGACCAAGGACTTGACGCCTTACGAAAACAAGACGATGGAGTTCAAGGTCATCAAGCTCGACCGCAAGCGCAACAACGTGGTGCTCTCGCGCCGCGCGGTGGTCGAAGCCAGCATGGGCGAGGAACGCGCCAAGCTGATGGAAACCTTGAAAGAAGGCTCCATCGTTACGGGCGTGGTCAAGAACATTACCGAATATGGCGCGTTCGTCGATCTGGGCGGCATCGACGGCCTGCTGCACATTACCGACATGGCTTGGCGGCGCGTGCGCCACCCCAGCGAAGTGGTGCATTCCGGCCAGGAAGTCACCGCCAAGGTACTCAAGTTCGACACCGACAAGAACCGCGTGTCGCTGGGCTTGAAGCAAATGGGCGACGATCCGTGGCTGGGCGTTTCGCGCCTGTATCCGGCGGGTACGCGGCTGTTTGGCAAGGTCACCAACATTGCCGATTACGGCGCGTTTGTGGAGCTGGAACCGGGCATCGAAGGTTTGGTGCACGTTTCCGAAATGGATTGGACCAACAAGAACGTGGCTCCGGGCAAAGTCGTCAAGCTGGGCGACGAAGTCGAGGTCATGGTGCTGGAAATCGACGAAAGCAAGCGCCGCATCAGCCTGGGGATGAAGCAATGCCGGCCCAACCCGTGGCAGGAGTTCGCGCAGAACACCAAGCGGGGCGACCGCGTCAAGGGGCCTGTGAAATCGATTACCGATTTCGGCATTTTCGTGGGCTTGGCCGCCGGCATCGACGGACTGGTGCATCTGTCCGACCTGTCGTGGAACGAGCCGGGTGA
>JAIRRE010000197.1 GCA_031256125.1 Burkholderiaceae bacterium | reverse complement strand
GCAGGCGTTCGATGGCGATTTGCCGCGCCTCGGGCGAATCGGCGCGTTGCAACGCCTGCGCCTGCAAGCGCAGCGCGGCCAGTGGCGTGCGCAGTTCATGCGCGGCATCGCCGCTGAAGTTAGCCAGCAGCGCCCACGCCGCCGCGACGCGCGCCAGCAGCGCGTTCATCTCCTGGACCAGCGGGCGCAATTCGGCCGGCAACCCCTGGACTGGCAACGGCGCAAGATCATCCGCGCCCCGCGATGCCGCCTGGCGGCGCACCCGTTCCACCGGCGCGAGCGCGCGCGTGATAACGCCCCAGACGATCAGCATCAGAATAGGCACGAGCGCGGCCACGGGCAGCGCCGCGCGCAGCGCCAGCCGTTCGGCCAGGAGTTGCCGGTCGGCCTCGGCCTGAGCCACTTGCACCACTTGCCTGGGCGTTTGCAGCGTATAGGTGCGATAAACCCGCCGGCCCGCGCGCACATCGGAAAAACCCAGTACTGCTTGCGGCGGCAACAGGCGCGCGGTGGGTGAGCGATAGAGCATCACCCCGTCGGCGCGCCAGACTTGAATGATGAAATCCTCCGGCCCGCCGGGCGCGTCGGGCGCGCTGACCGCCAGCGCGCCCGAAAGCGATAGCGCCACGCGCTGCATTTGCGCGTCGAACACCGCCGCCGCGCCCATGCGCGCCGCGCGGTAAGTGGTGGCGGCCTGAATGCACGCCACCACGAATACCGCCAGCAGCAACAGTCCGGTAAGCCGCGCGCGCAGCGAACGAATACGGGCGGCGCCCCTTGGACGGAGGGCAACTTGGCCGGAAACCGGGTCGGCTTTGTGCGCGGCGTTTCCAGCGCTCTCAGATGGCCGGTTGTGGTGCATTCCCCATTGTGGCACCCCTGTCGAGCATGACTGTCTGCGCTTGAAGGTCTTTGAGTAAAACATCGGCGCCATCCAGGTCCGAGGCTTGTCCTGGCGTGAGCTGAAAACCTGTCGAATGGCCCAGCGCATCCACTGTGGCATGAATCTTGGTACTCAAAGCCGCCTGCTCTGCGGCCAAGCGCATGTGGCGCAGATGTACGCCCCGGAAGTTGCCCAAGCGATCGGGCAAGTCACGCCAAGGGACGCCGGCGCGATAACGACAAAGCACGGCATCGACAAACAAGCACTACCAGGCAGAAGATCTTTAACGCGCTCTCATTAAGCGTCGTTCAAGGTACACGGTCTTCTCTGGTGCTCCGCCCCGCAAATACCTGAACATGCAATCGCGCCTTCGCGCTCAGGGCGACGTTGCAAATCCGCGCGATAGCTACGGCTATCGCTGCAGTTTGCACCTTGCCCTGAGCGCCAATCCATCGATTTCATTATGTTCAGGTATTTACGTGCCGGAGTATTAGCGAAGTGTGCGAACACCACAATCCAGAAACACAAGGGTTAAAGGCATTGACGGGAAGGGTTGAATGCAATGATGATAGATTAAATTGTTTCAATCGCCAATGTAAATTTAAACTTTTTTATAATATAGTTAGCATTCGCGTGTATCATTGGAGACTGTTAGCCGATGGGCTGACAATATTTCAAAGGGAGTTTTGAATGTTTGCTTCTCGATTTGCAACCGGGTGCCGTTCGCGCACCCCAGGTAATTTGAAATTTCGCCGCAGCGCCTTGTCGCTGGCGGTACTGTCCACAGCTTTGCTGGCCGCGCCAGCGTTTGCGCAGACAGCGCAGCAGCCAACACAGGTGTGGAATGAAACCTTCTCGGAAGTCACGACGCCCTCGAAACTGATCCTTGTGAAAACCGGGGGCCTCACGTTCACGTCGGATGACGCATATAGGCCCCTGAGCAAAGCGTGCGATGGCTGGATCATCAACAGCGACACGGCGCTAACATCGTCGGTAACCGATACGGGATGTGAATCCGTAGGTTGGGCGCGGATGCAGTCTTTGGCGGGCTTGCTGGGCGGCAATGCTGCGATAGCTTATACGAACGCAGGCAGCAGCAGCAGCATCAGTTATGCCGCTAATGTGGTGACGATCAGCGACCTCTCGCAGGCGACCAATCTGGCGGAGCCAGTGATTCCCGGCCATTTTTACATGGGGTCGGTTAAGTACGCCGCGCTCGATTGCACGTCGAGCGCCCCGATGATCGCTGTTAACCTCTTGGGCGGGAACAGCACCAGCACTGCTCCCGTGTCCGTATGCACGGGTACACCGCAGGAAAACGCCAACAGCAAAGATGGCTCGGCGTATGTCAGTACCGTGGAATCTGACGTGCTGTTGTACACCGGCGCTCCGCTCCAGTACAGCATCTCGAATAGCCAAACGTCGGGGAACGGAAATGACAGCGCGTTCAACAATCTCACGCTGTGGGACGTAACGCCAACGGTAACCCAGGCTGTGTCAACGCCGACGGCAACGGTGAATACCCCCGTGACACTGACGTTCACGGTAACCAACACCACGGATGATCTGACCAAAGACGGCTGGTCGTTTACCGACGAGCTGCCCAGCGGCCTGACGGTTGTGCCGGGCGCGACGCCGGGCGGGACTTGCTTGACTGCCCCGTATAAGGCGACGGTTGACGCCAGTGGGAGCAGCATCGCTGTGGAGCCGGGGTCGGGGGATATACCGGGGGGGAGTGATAACTCGTGCACGATTAGCGTGCAGGTTACTTCCGCAGCCCCCGGCACCTATGTCAGTGGTGTTACCACTGATCCCACTACCGGATCCACTGCCGACACCATCACGCCCACCGGGCTGATTTCGCTAGATGCCAAGGACTTGATATTCACGGCAGGTGATCCTCCGCCTCCGCCGCCGGGGGGTAATCCGCCGTCGAGGGGGGGAGTCTCCTCGGTGCCCATGAGCAAAGGGGCGCTGGGGCTGTTGGCGTTGCTGCTTGCCGCCGCAGCTTACCCGCTCAGCCGCCGGGCCAAAAAACGGAGTTGATTCTTGCCGCGGTTCAGGGCGCGGGGGCTGCAAAGCATTCCCGCAGCCCCGGATCCGGCTTGTAGCGGAGCTGGCCCAGGCTGCGGGCGGATTCCCGTAAATGGCTTTCGGCGCGCCGGCCATACCGCTCTCCGCCCCAGTGCGCCGCCGGTGATGCCGTTGAACTATCAGCGCAGTGTGTGTGGGCGAGCATGTGGCCGTCAGCATGGCCGGCACAAGACTACCAACCTTTTCAATCGCGCAAGGTTGGCAAATAACAACATTGTAACAAAACCTGACAGTAGCCGGTTCATCTTGGCTGAAATGTCCAAATGATTTGTGACTTGCAGTCACCTGTTTTCAACGATTCTGGATGGCTTTCCATAGCAAAGTGTCCAGAAACCCTGTGCCAGCAGCGCAGGGATCACAGACATTGACGGGAAGGGTTGGATGCAACGGCGATGTGTGAAATGGCTTCAACCGTAATAAAAATTCAAAATTCTTCATAGCGGAGTTAGCGTTTGCGCGTAACATTCGCGCCAGTTGTTAGGGAGACTGTCAATTACTTGGAAAGGAGTTCTGAATGTCTGCTTCTCGACTCGCAACTGTGCGCCCGCACACCCAAAGCAATCTGAAATTTCGCCGCAGCGCCTTGTCGCTAGCGGCGCTGTCCACAGCCCTGCTGGCCGCGCCAGCGTTTGCGCAGAGCGTGCCAGCAACGCCGACACCGGTGTGGCACGACCAGTTCTCGCAAGCTATTTCGTCTTCGACTCCGGTAATAAGCGTCATCGGCTATACAGAGCCAGATGGCATTACGTTCAACACCACAGATGCAGCCTGGATGCCGACGGCGAATGC
>JAIRRE010000061.1 GCA_031256125.1 Burkholderiaceae bacterium | reverse complement strand
GCCAGCACGATGGGCGAACAAGCTTACGCCATGACAGCGGGTGACTGGGCCGGGGCCAGCACGATGGGCGGAAAAGCACACGCCATGACAGCGGGCAATGTGGCTGAGGCCAGCACGATGGGCGAACAAGCTTACGCCATGACAGCGGGTAAATGGGCCTATGCCAGTACAAGTGGCGAGGACGCACACGCCATGACAGCGGGCAAGGGGGCCGCCGCCAGCACAACGGGCGAAGGAGCTTACGCCATGACAGCGGGCTATGGGGCCGCCGCCAGCACGAGGGGCAAATACGCTCGCGCCATTACAGCGAGCAATGATGCCGAGGCCATCACAAGTGGCGAGAAAGCACACGCCATTACAGTGGGCTATAAGGCCAGGGCCAGCACAAGTGGCGAGAAAGCTCACGCCATGGCAGCGAGTGAGTGGGGCAGTGCCAGCACAACGGGTTTTGGGGCCAACGCCATTGCCAGTAGCGATGGTTCATCCGCCGCCACAGCAGGCGCCGGGTCTGTCGCCGTGGCGCTTGGCGGGGTGCTATTTGGTGATGTTGCCCGAGCCAGGGCTGGCCTTGGCGGGGCCATCGTTATCGTCAAGCGCGCCGATGACCATACGCTACTGCACATCTTTGCTTCCAAAGTTGGCGAAAACGGCATCAAACCCGATACCTGGTACGAACTTGACGAGCAGGGGCAGCCGGTTGCAGACAAAGAGAATGGTTGAACTGCCGCAGCGAATCAAACCCTTCAGGCCAACAGCGCGCGACGGGAGCGTAGCAGCGCGAGACCGTCGCGCAGTGTGAACTTGTTGACCGGGGCAGTAGCCGGTGACGCCCCAGCCGACGCCAAATATAGTTGATCCCAAAATAAGTCAGACATGAGGCAGTACAGTGCATGGCCATCGGGTGAATGTCTGAATTATTTAGAGTGCGACTATAAGCAAAGCCCTGTTTGATCCTGCGACTGCGCTTCGTTGCGCGCAGGATGACAGCGCGGTCATTCAAGAGCGCGGTCATTCTGCGCGAAGTCGCAGAATCCATAAGCGTTCCCCATCAGGCAGTAGTGGCTTATAGTTGATCCCAAAATAAGTCAGACAAGAGGCTGTAGAGTACATGGCCATCGGGTGAATGTCTGAATTATTTAGAGTGCGACCATAACGTTGACCTGCACCCGGTTTTTGCCCAGAGAGTGAGGTCAACGGCGTTGCGTACAGAAATATCGGTAGGGGGTTGACAGTAAATAACGACATAACTAACATCATCGTCATGAAACCCGACTACACCCGAATCATTCCTTCCGAATGGCAGTCGCTGGCCCGGTTTTTCACGGCGCTGGGCGATGAGCACCGGCAGCGCATTTTGATGTTGTTCGAGCGTGGTGAACGTTTGAACGTGGGGCAGATCGCCGCCGTTTCAACGCTGGCGCGCTCCACGGTGTCGCACCACTTGAAGACTCTCTACGAAGCCGGCGTGCTGTGTTCCGAGAAGATTGGCAAGGAGGTCTGGTTCTGGATCAACCGATCCCGGCTGGAGGAGGTTTTCGGCAACGTGCTGAATTATGTGCGGGCCGAATGCTGAAAGGGGCAGGTATGTAGTGTCGAGCGTGCGGGGTGTGCCGCCAGAGGCTGCAATACACGTTCGACGCCGGATGCTCAACCCGATTTTTTATAACTTAATATAACTCACTTCATCATGACAGACGGAGACATCTCAACATCGAAGGCGACGACGGTATTGCGGGCCGTATTCCGTACGGCTCTATACGGCCTGACGCGGCTTTGTTTTCGCGTGCAGGTGCGGGGCATGGCGCAGGCGCTGGCGGCCAGCGCCGCGCTTGACCAAGGCGGCCAGCGCCTACTGGTGATCGCCAATCACGAATCCTTTCTCGACGGTATTTTGCTGGGGCTGTTTCTACCGATTCGCAACCCGGTATTCGTGGTACACACCGAAGTCGTCCGGCGGCCTCTGTGGCGTTGGGTTATCGGGCTGATGGCCGATTATCTGGCGGTCGATTCGGCCAATCCCATGGCGATGAAGTACGTGGTGCGGCTGATCGAATCGGGCCGTCCGGTGGTGATCTTTCCCGAAGGGCGCATCACGGTTACCGGTAGCTTGATGAAGGTGTATGACGGCCCGGCCTTTATCGCCGCCAAAACCGGAGCGACGCTGCTGCCGGTGCAGATAGACGGCTCCTCGCGCAGCTATTTTTCGCGCTTGCGCGGCGCGCGCAAGTTATTCCCGCGCATCACGTTAACGGTGCTGCCGGTAACGACTTTGCCGATGCCGCAAGAACCCACCGCCAACGCCCGCCACCATAAGGCGGGCGAAGCGTTGCGCCGCTTGATGCAGGAAATAGTGCTGGCGCGCCCTCGCTCCGACACACTTTACGGTGCGCTGTGCGACGCTATCGGCAAACACGGGCGCGGCCGTCGTGTGCTGGAAGACATCAAACAGGTCGAATACACCTACCAGGACCTGCTCAAGATGACGCTGATGCTGGGCCGCGTGGTCGGGCGCCTGACCCTGCCCGGCGAGCGCGTGGGTTTGCTGTTGCCCAATGTGGCGCCCACCGTCGGTTTGTTGCTGGGGCTGACAGCGCTCGCGCGCGTGCCTGCGTTGCTCAACTACACAGCCGGCGTTGATGGTATGCAGGCCGCTTGCACGGCGGCGCAAATTCGCACGCTGGTTGCCTCGCGCGCCTTCGTCGAGCAGGCCAAGCTGGCGGGCAAAATTGCCGCCTTGCAAGGCATTGAGCGCATTGTCTATCTGGAAGACCTGCGCGAGCAAATCACATTGGCCGACAAGCTCTGGCTGCTGTGCTGGGGGCTGCGTTTCCCGCGCCGGGTGGAAGTCAAAGCATCAACGGAAGATGCCGCCGTGGTGCTGTTTACCTCTGGTTCGGAGGGCAAACCCAAAGGCGTGGTGCTGTCGCACCGGGCGATTCTGGCCAATATCGCACAGTCACACGCCATCATTGACATTTCGACGCAGGACCGCGTCCTCAACGTCCTACCCATCTTTCACTCCTTCGGGCTGACGATAGGTACGCTGCTGCCGGTGCTGGCGGGGGCGGGCCTGTTTCTCTACCCTTCG
>JAIRRE010000363.1 GCA_031256125.1 Burkholderiaceae bacterium | reverse complement strand
AGCGCTTTTCCAGCGCCGGCAGCAATGCGGTAATTTCAGCGTCGCCCACCGGGAAGGCGCTTTGAATCAAGGCTTCGCTCACGCCGCGCACGGTACTGGCTTTTTCGGTGAACTGGCGCGCCACTTCCGGCAACGCCGCCAGGCGTCCGTTTTCAATCACCGCGCGCAAGAAATTCGCACCCTGCGCGGGCAGCGGGTTCTTGAGCACGCCGGCAATCAGGCCGAACACCTGGTCGGCATTGACCTTCGGATCGGCTGCAAACGCCAGCAGGCGCGCATCGCCGCCAGCGGCGGCAAGCGGCTCCAGCCAGGCTTGCGCGCCCGCCAAGTCGCCCTTGGCGCTGTCGAACAACGCCTCGGCATAGGGTCTTGCGATGGTGGCCAGTTCTGCCATGAAAGTAACCTTTACAGCTCGGTTTTTAGCCGCGCCAACAAGTCGGCGTGCACAGCCGGATTGACTTCCTTGCGCAGAATCTGCTCGGCGCCCTTGACGGCCAGTTGCGCCACTTGCTCGCGCAGCGCTTCGCGCGCTTGCATGGCCTGCTGATCGGCATCGGCGCGGGCCGCCGCCAGCATCTTGTTGCCTTCTTCGGTAGCGCGGACTTTGGCTTCTTCGATGATCTGCTGCGCCCGTCGCTCGGCGTCGGCCAAGCGCGTGGCCGTCTCGCTGCGCGAAGCAGCCAGCGCCTGCTCGACTCGCTGGTTAGCGGTGGCCAGATCACTCTTGGCCTGGTCGGCGGCAGCCAGCCCTGCGGCAACCTTGGCTGCGCGGGCATCCAGCGCCGCGGCAATAGGCGGCCACACGAACTTCATCGTAAAGCCCGCCAGCAGCAGGAATACGATGATCTGAATAATGAGGGTAGCGGTGATGCTCACGTGTCAACCTCTCTGTGACGATAAACCCGCAAGGCGCTCCGACAAGCGCAGCGCCCAGGCTTGGTCAGCAGGCCAATTACTTGGCGCCGCCTGCCGCCGCGATGGCGCCCGCGATCTGGCCCAGGAACGGGTTGGCGGTCGTGAACCACAGCGCGATACCGACACCAATAATGAACGCCGCGTCGATCAGGCCAACCAGCAGGAACATCTTGGTTTGCAGTTCGTTCATCAGCTCGGGCTGACGCGCCGCCGATTCCAGATACTTGCTGCCCATGATGCCGATGCCGATACAGGCGCCGGCAGCGCCCAGACCGATCATGAGGCCAGCGGCCAAGGCGACAAAACTAATGACTTCCATGAATTGCTCCTAAAGGACTTGAGTGGGTGGGTTGATGAAAAAAGAAACGAAAACAATCAATACCGGGAAACAGGGTCAATGCGAATCATGCGCCTGACCGATGTACACCAGCGTCAGCATCATGAACACAAAGGCTTGCAACACGATAATCAGGATGTGGAACACTGCCCAGGCAAAGCCCGCCAGTACCTGGCCGATAGCCAGCATGAGCGAGCCGCCCACGCCGAGACTGCCCCATGCCCCGCCCATCATGGCAATGAGCAAAAACAGCAGTTCCCCCGCATACATGTTCCCGAACAACCGCATACCGTGCGAGACTGTTTTGGCGACGAATTCGATGATCTGCATGGCGAAATTGAACACGCCCAGAATCACCGCCAGCACTGGATTCTTGCTGGTGCCAAAAGGCGCCGACACCAGTTCATGCGCCCAGCCGCCCACGCCCTTGATCTTGAAGTTGTAAATCAAACACAGCAGCAGCACCGAAATCGACAGCCCCATAGTCACCGACAGGTCGGCGGTAGGCACTACGCGCATATGGGCTTCCGGATTGCCGGAGAGTTTTTGCCACAGCGCGGGCAGCAAATCGACCGGCAGCAAATCCATCGTGTTCATGAACACGATCCACACGAACACCGTCAGCGCCAGCGGCGCGACAAACTTGCGGCTCTTGGCGTTATGCACGATGCCTTTGGCCTGCGATTCCACGAATTCGACCAGAAACTCCACCGCCGCCTGGAAACGCCCCGGAACCCCGGAACTGGCCTTGCGCGCGGCCAGCCACATCAAGCCGCAGGCGACCACGCCCAGCAGCACGCTCCAAAACACCGAGTCGATGTTGATAACGGAAAAATCGACCACGTTAGCCGGCTTGTGGTTTTGCCAGAACGTCAGGTGGTGCAGGATGTACTCGCCCGGCGTCATACCGTGCTCGACGGCGGACTCAGCAGCTTCGGCGGCGATTTGGGCGACCATGTGAACTAATGCCTCACTCAATCAATCGAATCGTTATCTGATTTTGGACGGCGCGCCGGCTTGACCAGCAACGCCACCCAATACACCAAAAGCGCAACAGCCAAACCTGCCAGCAATGCCGGCCAACTCAGCCCCCGCACCAACTTTGGCGCCGCCATCAACATGGCCAGCGTCAAAGCAATTTTAATCATCTCCCACAGTACGAACCGGGTTGCCAGCGTTACGACGTTGACTGGAACGGCCCGCCGCCCCGCCAACCCGCGCGCAAACAGAGCCGCTGGAATCGCCACCGCCAGCGCGCCGTATCCGGCCGACCACGCGATGCTTACCTTGCCAACAATCAGCCCCAAGACCGCCGCCAGCGCTAGCCCTGCCGCCACCTGCAACCCGATGACCCGCCAAGGCGAAAGCATCGGATGCGCTTCTCGCCACCGACTCGCCTCCTGGGCG
>JAIRRE010000295.1 GCA_031256125.1 Burkholderiaceae bacterium | reverse complement strand
CCACCAGCGAAATGTTATAGGTGCCGCGCCGCTGGCGCTGGCGGCGCTGGGTGCTGCGCTGGCGCTTGACCTTGGCCAGCCGCTCCTTGGTGCGTTTGATGGCCTCGCCGATCATGCGCCGGTCCAGCTCGATCTGCGTCTCGCCCGGCCCCCCGCGCCCGCCGATGCCGCCTTGCTGGCGCTCCAGGTGCGTCCAGCGGCGCACCAGCCGCGTGCTCAGGTATTGCAGGCGCGCCAACTCCACTTGCAACTTGCCTTCGTGACTGCGCGCGCGTTGCGCGAAGATTTCCAGAATCAGCAGCGTGCGGTCGTTGACCGGCAAACCAATGACGCGCTCCAGATTGCGCTGCTGCACCGGCGAGAGCGCCTGGTCGAACAGCACCTCCTGCGCGCCATGCGTTTGCGCCAGCAAACGGATTTCCTCGGCCTTGCCGCTGCCGACGAACAGCGCCGCATCGGGCGCCTTGCGCCGGCAGGTCAACCGCGCCAGCGGTTGCATACCAGCGGTCTGCGCCAGCAAGCCGAGTTCTTCCAGCGCCGCGTCGAAATGCGGCGCACCCAGATCGACGCCCACCAGTACCGCGCCAGGCACGGCGGCTTGCGTGGACGTGGCGGCGGCGGCAGGCAACAGCGTTACTGCGCCGGCGCTTGCGGCGCGGCGGGGGCGTCCACGGGCGGCGGTAATGGCTGCAAGCTCACCGGACGGCCCGGCACTATGGTCGAGATCGCGTGCTTGTACACCATCTGTGTGACGGTATTGCGCAGCAATACGACATACTGATCGAACGATTCCACCTGACCTTGCAGCTTGATGCCGTTGACCAGATAGATCGAGACCGGGATGTGCTCTTTGCGCAGCGTGTTGAGGAAGGGGTCTTGTAGCAATTGCCCTTTGTTGCTCACGATATGGCTCCGTGTTCAAAAAGTTGCGGAAAAATGGTGAAGGTGTAATCATGCCACAAGCTCAGCCTGCACCCTGACCAGCACAACAAGCAACGATGATAACGGCAGGGAAATAACGACGTGTGCGCCACCCAATCACCAAAGCCGCACCAAAGCCGCCAAAACTGAACCTGGGCCACTGCCTACAATCGCTCGCGCTATGAGTCTGCTTCTTCTTGCCTTGCCGCCCGGTGCGCCGGGGGGGTATTCATACGCCCTCTCTCGCGATGGTATCGGGCTGGCCGATCACGGCCTGACCACGCCGGCGCTGCTACCGCCGGCGGCGCGGGGCACGGAGGTGGTGGCGATCGTGCCCGCGCGGCGGCTGTCATGGCATCGCGTGGCGTTGCCCAAAGGCATAGGCCCTGGTTCGCCGCGTTTGGCGGCGGTGCTGGCCGGATTGCTGGAAGATCGCCTACTCGACGACCCGGAGCGCCTGCATTTCGCGCTCGCGCCCGATGCGCGCCCGGGTGAGACAGTCTGCGTGGCGGTGTGCGACAAAGCCTGGCTGACCGCGCACCTGAAGGCGCTGGAGGCAGCAGGACGGCCCGCCGCGCGCATCGTGCCGGAGGCCGAGCCACGCGCAAACGGGCACGCGCCAGACACGCCGCGGGCGCTGGTTACCGGCGAGCCGGACGAGGCCGAATTGATCCTGACCGGCTGCGTGAGCCACGACGCCCCGGACGCGCCCATTGACCTGCACGTATTGCCGCTGCCCCATGACACCCAGACCCTGCGCCTACCCGCGCTGCTGCCCGACGCCTGCGACGCGGACGCGCTGGAACTGCTGGCCGAACCGCCGGTAGCGCAACTGGCCGAGCAACTGTTCCAGCGCCCGGCGCAGCTCATCACGCCCGCTCAGCGGTGGCTAGCCGCCAGCCGTTCGCGCTGGGACTTGGCGCAAATGGATTTGGCGCAAAGCCGCCGCGCGCGCGCCGCGCGTCGCTTGGTCGCGCTAGGGCGCGATCTGCTGTACGCGCCGCCGTGGCGGCCCGCGCGCTGGGGGCTGGTGCTGCTGGTGGCGATCCATTTGGTGGGACTGAACGCCCGCGCGTGGTACGAAAAAAATGATCTGGCCGCGCGCCGCGCGCAACTCGCCGCCACGCTGACAGCCACGTTCCCGCAAGTCAAAGTCATCATTGATGCGCCCGCGCAAATGGCGCGCGCGGTCCAGCAACTGCGCCAGACCAGCGGCGGCGCGTCGCCGGGCGATCTGGAACCGATGCTAGCCGCCTGGGCGGGCGTGAGCGGCAGCGCGGCCATGCCCGCAGCTATCGACTACAGCCCCGGTCAATTGCGCCTGACAAGCGTAAAGCTAACCACCGACCAGATGACGCAAATTAACGCACGCTTACGCCCGCAGGGCTATCAAATTCAAACTGAAAGCGACGCCGCCGTGCTGCGCACGCTCGCCGAGGTATCCTGACATGGCTGCCGATACCCCATCTTCGCTGCAAACCGCGCGCCTGTTCTGGCAGCGTTTAGCTCCGCGCGAGCGCGCCGCAGTGACGGTGGCGGCAGCACTGGCCGGCATCGGGCTGGTGTGGGGGCTGCTATTGGCCCCGGCGCTCGCCACACTGCGGCAAGCCGAGCGCCAGCGCGCCGATTTGGCGATACAGGCGCAGCACATGCAGCGTCTGGCCCAGCAGGCCAATACGCTCAAGGCGCTACCGCAAATCAAGACCGCCGACGCGCTGCGCGCACTGCAAACCACCACGCAAGAGCAGCTGGGCGATGCCGCCCGGCTCACTGCGCAAGGCGACCACGTCAGCGTCACCCTTACGCGCGTGGACGCGACGCGGCTGGCGGCGTGGCTGGCCCAGGCGCGCGCCAACGCGCGCGCCTCGGTGCAGGCGATGCGGCTGACGCGCGAGGCCGCATCGCCGGTTTGGAGCGGCACGCTGTCGCTGACCCTGCCGCCGTCATAACCGGCGCGCGTTGGCGTTATAAAGCAACCCTCGTCAACCCAAGGAAGTCCACATCATGAACCTGACGATTAGCGGACATCATCTCG
>JAIRRE010000175.1 GCA_031256125.1 Burkholderiaceae bacterium | reverse complement strand
GCTTGTTCCAGCAGCGCGTTATCAGGCAGCGCGACGCGCGACGACGCACCCAGCGCATGAGCCGCGCGCCGTTTGGCTGCGCCGTAATCAAGCGCTTCGTCCACTACCAGCCGCGCGGCGGCGGCGGCAATTTCGTGCGTCAAGAACGAGGATTCCGGGGCAGTCATAGCATGGCGAACCTGATCGCGGATTGTCTGCCCATTTTGCCCATGCCGCGCCCAGCCAAACGTGAGCTGCTCTGGACCGCCACGCTTGATGTAAGTGCCGCCCAGACACTGCGCCGTTTTCTTGGTAAGCTCGGCGCGCCGCAGGTTTAACATCAAATAATTTATCGCGGCACGGCGCAACCGGCGTGTGACCGGGCTTAAGATGCACCGCTGGCACCGGACTTGTTCAACCCTGCCTTTACCCGGATCATGGCCTTCTGATTCCCTGGATTTTTTGCAAAAGTTATTAACTTTACTCCAACCGCCATGCGGGCCAATCGCACTTTCTATCTCCTGATCGCCCTGGTGATTCTCATTCTGGGAGCATTTGCCATCTACCGCGCCGCTTGGGATTCCCAGCAGCGCACCGATTACACGGTTTATGTCGCCGCTGGGCAGGCCCTCCTGGATCACCGAGATATTTATCTCGCCCAAAGCATCCGGGGCTGGCGCTATGTGTATCCACCGCCTTTCGCCATTCTTCTTGTACCGCTGGCCCGCATTCCGCTCACGCTGGGCGCTTCGATCTGGTATCTGCTCTCCGTGGCCTCGATAGGCGCTTCAGCCATCATGTCTGCCGCTTTGCTGGGGCCAACGCCGCTTAAGGCCAAACCCTATCTCATTTACGGACTGCCTTTACTCAGTCTTTTCACCCTGCTCATATCGGGAACTTTGCGCTGTCAGGCTTCGCCGTTCATGTTTTTCTTCATGATCGCCGCGTTCTATTTTCATCTCAAAAATCATCCCATCGCCGCCGGCTTCAGCTTGGCCTGCGCAGTTTTGCTCAAAGTATTCCCCATTGTATTAATTATTTATTTTATTCTACGACGCGACTGGCGCGCCGTCATCGCCACTTTTGGGATATTAATTTTATTTGGTATTATTCTGCCAAGCTTATATTGGGGCTGGCAATTCAATTTTCACCAATTCGCCGGTTGGTTCGACGTGGTAGGGCATCCGGCCATGATGCAAAACACCGACCGGGCGCACGTCACTTCGCTCTACGAACAATTACTCAATACCACCAAGCCGCGCAACCAATCACTGGAATCGCTATTTTTGAGTTTCGGTATGCCCGCCCGTTTCACCCGCTACGCTGTAGTAGCCAGCGGTGGCCTGATGCTGGCCATCATGGGAATCAGCGCCCGCCGCATTCAATCGTCCGAAATGGACAAAGAACAGCCGAGCATGGCGCAAAATCTGCTTTGCAGCGCCTTTATCATCTGGTCGCTGCTGATTTCGCCGATTGCCGAAACGCATTATTTCGGCGCGCTGATTCTGCCGCTGACCCTGCTTGTCGGCTGCGTCGAACAAAGCCGCCAGACCCGCCGGAGCAAAAACTATTGCCTGATTATTGGCTGCGCAATCATGGCGCTGGTTATGATTACGCTCCCCATTGATGCGATTGCCCTCTGGCGACCGCTGTGCATCGCCTCAATTTTAATGTGGCTATTGTGCATTTGTTTGATCTGGCATTTCAAACATGCAAAACCCGGCTTTTTGTGATTTTCACCAGAACTATCTGTCGCATCTCTCACGATCTCACACATCCGCCAGCACCCGCACGTGGGCCTCCACGCTGCGGGCCAGTGATTCGAGGTGGTAGCCGCCTTCCAGGCAACTGACGATGCGGCCCTGTGCGTGCTGACGGGCCACGTCCTTGACGCGCTGGGTGATCCAGGCAAAGTCTTGCTCGGTCAGACCCAGTTGGCCCATGTCGTCCTCGCGGTGGGCGTCGAACCCGGCACTGATAAAGATCAGCTCAGGCCGGTGCGCTTCCAGGCGCGGCATCCATATTTGCTCGATCAGTTCACGGATTTCCATGCCGCGCGTGTAAGCCGCCACGGGACAGTTGACCAGGTTGGGTTCGTCCCTGGGCGGCGTCTCGGGAAAGAATGGATGCTGGTAGTAGCTGACCATCAGGATGCGTTCGTCGCCCGCCACGATTTCCTCGGTGCCGTTGCCGTGATGCACATCGAAGTCCACGATAGCCACGCGCTGCAAGCCCAGCCGCTCGCAGGCGTATTTGGCGGCGATGGCGACGTTGCTGAAAAAGCAAAAACCCATCACCTGATTGCGCTTGGCGTGGTGGCCGGGCGGACGCACGCCGCAAAAGGCGTTTTCCAGCTCGCCGTTCATGACCGCTTCCACCGCGTTGATGGCCGCACCCGCCGACAGGCGCGCCGCGCGGTAGGTGTGCGGGTTCATCGACGTATCGGTATCGAGCGAGTAGTGGTCGGGACCTCCGGCGGCCATTTCCTCGACCAGCATGTCATGCAGGCCGCGCAGCGCCGCCACGTGCCGCCGTCCGTGCCCCAGCAACAACTCGCCCATGCCCGCCGGCGTGGCTTCGTGGCGCTCCAGCGCGTCAAAAACGCCCGAAGCCAACAGCCGGTCTTCGATCACGTCCAGCCGCTGCGGACATTCTGGATGACCGCTGCCCATGTCGTGTTTGCGGCAGTCGGGATGACTGAAATAGCCTGTTTTACCCATGATCGTGTCCCCTTCATTTGATGCTGCGGCGCAATGGTAACGTGGAGGGTATGAACAACCCAGCCCTAGCCATAAGCGCCGTACTTGATCAGCTTAACACGGTCATGGTCGGCAAGTCGCCCCAAGTACAGGACGGCCTGGTGTGCCTGCTGGCAGGCGGGCATTTGTTGATCGAGGACATTCCCGGCGTGGGCAAGACCACGCTGGCGCACGCGCTGGCGCGCAGTTTTGGCTTGCAGTTCTCGCGCGTGCAGTTCACCGCTGATTTGATGCCCAGCGATCTTTCGGGGGTATCGGTCTATGAGCGCGGTCAGGAGCAATTCGTGTTTCACCCCGGCCCGGTATTCGCCCAGGTGTTGCTGGCCGATGAAATCAACCGCGCCAGCCCCAAAACGCAAAGTGCGCTGCTCGAAGCGATGGAGGAACGTCAGGTCACGGTGGAAGGCGCGACGCGCCCGCTGCCCTGGCCGTTTTTTGTAATTGCCACGCAGAACCCACAGGATCAACTGGGCACCTACGCGCTGCCGGAATCGCAACTCGACCGCTTTTTGATGCGCATTTCGCTGGGCTACCCGGATCGCGCCGCCGAACGCCAGTTGTTGACGGGCAATGATCGCCGCGCAATGGTGGGCAATCTGCAACCGGTGCTGATGGCGGACGATTTAGCCGCGCTGCAACGAACTGTGGATGCGATACACGTGGCGCCGCCGCTGCTCGACTACGTACAGGATTTGATCGCCGCCACACGTTCGGGGCGCTGGTTTTTGCAGGGTCTGTCACCGCGCGCCGGCATTGCGCTGCTGCGCGCGGCGCGGGCGCGAGCGCTGGTATCGGGGCGCGATTACGTGGCGCCCGATGATGTACAAGCCATCTTGCCGCAATGCGCGGCGCATCGCATGGTCCCGGTGAGCGACGCGGGCCGCGGCGCGCTGGAACAGGTGCGGGCCATGCTGGCCGAGGTGCCCTTGCCGTGAGCGCGCCGGTCAGCCGTCCGGCGACCTTGCCCTGGTGGGCTTGGCACGCTCGGCTGCGGGTCTGGTGGCTGGCGCGCATGGCGTCCACCGATAGCCTGACGCTGACGCAGCGGCGCGTTTACATTCTGCCGACGCGCGCCGGGCTGTTGCTCGCCGCGACGCTGGCGGTACTGCTGATTGCAGCGATCAATTACCAACTCAACCTGGGCTTTTTGCTGACCTTTCTGCTCGCCGGCTGTGCCGCCGCCGGAATGGCGGTGTGTTACGGCAATTTGCGCGGGCTGACTTTGAAAATCGCGCCGCCGCAGCCGGTATTCGCGGGCCACTTGGCAGTGCTGGAGGTGTGCTTAATCAACGCCCGGCGCGCACCGCGCCTGACCATAGGCGTGGCGCGCTACCCAGCCGCCGGACTATCTCAAAAGCAGGATCGCTGGGCCTGGACCGATGTTCCCGGCCAAGGCGAATCGACCGTGCGGATGAGTTGGCTGCCGCCGCGCCGGGGCCACTGGACAGTACCGCCGCTGACCGCCGAAACGCGCTACCCGCTGGGCACTTTCCGCGTCTGGACGGTATGGCAGCCTGCCGCTCGCGTACTGGTGTATCCGATGCCGGAAACGCCCTGCCCGCCGCTGCCGCGCGGCGAGCCGGTAGCCGGTAGCGGCGCGGCGAACAATACCCGCGCCAGCGGCGAGTTCGACGGCGTGCGCGCCTACCAGCGCGGCGACCCGATCAAGCTGTTGGTCTGGAAAAAATATGCCCGCGCGGGCGAACTGATCTCGCGCGACACGCAAACCCGGCAACGGCGCGAGTTGTGGCTGGACTTCTCCCGCGCGGGCGCGCTGGAGCGGGAACAACGCCTGTCGCGCCTGACGGCCTGGGTACTGGCCGCCGACGCGCAGGGGCTGGATTACGGCTTGCGCTTGCCGGGGCGGCAAATCGCTCCCGATAGCGGCCCAGCGCACCGCTTGCGCTGTCTGGAGATACTGGCCGAATGCTGACGTTGCCCCTCCGTCTGTCTGCTGGCAACTTTGGCCAACGCCTGAAGCGCCTGCCGCGCGAAACGCGCGACACCTGGTTTTTGCTGGCCGTCATCGCCTGGATCACACTGCCGCTGGCGTCCGTCATTCCGAGGTGGGCCACGCTGTTCACAGCAGCGGCGCTGCTCTGGCGCGGCTGGCTGGCCTGGACGGGCCGGCCCCTGCCCCGGCGGCGCTGGCTGCTGGTGGCATTGATCGCCGCCACCGCAGCCACCCTGCTGAATTTCCACACCCTCATCGGACGCGAGCCAGGCGTGGCACTGGTCGCGCTGCTGCTGGCCCTCAAAACACTGGAACTGCGCGCGCGGCGCGATGCCTTCGTGGTGTTCTTCCTGGGCTTCTTCGTGCTGCTGACCAACTTCTTGTATTCGCAGTCGATGCCGCTGGCGGCGGTCATGCTGATCGGACTGTGGGGCTTGTTGACAGCGCTGGTCAACGCCCATCGCCCGGTCGGCCAGCCGCGCCTGCGCGATTCGGCGCGCACCGCCTTGCTGCTGACGCTGGCTGGTACGCCAGTGATGGTGGCGCTGTTCGTGCTCTTCCCGCGCTTCGCGCCGTTGTGGGCCATGCCCGGTGGCGATTCGGTAGGACGCACCGGCTTGTCGGCAACGATGGATCTGGGCGCTATCACCAAACTGGCGCTGGACGACGGGATTGCCTTGCGCGTACGCTTTCAGGATCAGCCCCCGCCGCAGAATCAACTTTACTTTCGCGGGCCGGTGCTCTCCCATTTCGATGGCCGCGTGTGGACCAGCGAAGGCGGCGGCGCAGGCTTTGAAGGGCAAGGTTTTACCGGCCCGCGCGATTTGCAAACCAGCGGTCCGCCGGTGCGCTACGAGGTCACGCTGGAACCCAATGAAAACCGATGGCTGCTCACGCTCGACGCCACGCCGGAACCGCTGGAAATCGACGGCGGCGATGGCGAACGGCGGCGCGCGCGCATGACGCGCGATTTGCAATGGCTAGCCTACCGCCCGATTACCGATCTGCTGCGCTACCGCGCCACAAACTATCCGCAAT
>JAIRRE010000086.1 GCA_031256125.1 Burkholderiaceae bacterium | reverse complement strand
CGCCCATCGTGCTGGCGGCGGCCCCCTCGCCCGCTGTCATGGCGTATGCTCCTTCGCCCATCGTGTTGGCCTCGGCCGACTCACCCGCTGTAATGGCGTAAGCTCCTTCGCACATCGTGCTGGCAGCGGCCCCATAGCCCGCTGTCATGGCGTAAGCTCCTTTGCCCATCGTGCTGGCCTCGGCCTTATAGCCCGCTGTCATGGCGTGTGCTATTCCGCCCATCGTGCTGGCGGCGGCCCAGTTACCCGCAGTAACAGCGTTACCGCACGAAACAGCTGCGATGACATTCGTTGTGGCGGCGTTGGCGTATCCGCCCCAGATAGCCGCTTTAATATTGGCGATGCGTGCAACCCCGGCTGTCTGCTGCCAAATCCTGGCCTGGCGTGCCCATATCTTCAGGCGCATACGCTCCGGCGGGTCGAGTTCGGCTAAGGCCCTATTGACGAACTCGTTGCAACACTTATTACTATTTTGTACATCGTCCAGAAATTTCGCGTGAATTTCGCTGAACTGGCCGCCATTATGGAATTTGTGATAAAACCAGCTCAAGAAATTTTCGCCCCTCCACAACCTGCGCGCATACTCTTTTGTAATAAAAAATTCAGCTTGAGGTTGCCGGGTTTTAAAATAGTTTACCAATGCAGCCATTAGGGCGCGCCGGTGCGAATAGCTTTCCCAAAATGCAAAAGCCGAACAAACGAACCCAATTGCAATGATGACGGTGACAGCGATCTTTATATATAAATTATCCAAACTGTACAGCCAATGTCCACAAACGGGAATGAACAATAATGCAGTTAAGTTGCCAACCATAAATGGATATGGGACAAACACTGACTCAAGCCAGTACATTGTACTAAAGAAAATAAGAAAAACACTCCAAAGATAGTATCCCTGATACAGCGAATCTCCTAAAAAACAAAGCCAGGCAATCCCGATCATGATCCACCCCAGCTTGCGCATGAATGAGCGCAGAGCGGCCACTGACAAAATCCACCCTGCACCAATATAAATGTAAATACCCCCGACACCGAGATACCCTATGGGAATAATGCCAATCTGGTACAGCATATATACCAAAACACCGAGGCAGACGGCGTACCTCCCCTTACTCTTACGGAATAATGGTTCTGATGAGCTTCCGTCAAGGTTATCAAAAAAAAGCACCCACCAAAAACCCAACACTGCCAAGAACGCAACAACCCCAACAATATATTTAATGACGGTATGACTGATGACGATATAACCTAGGATGAGATCTATGGTTAGATGGTCCTGTGTGTACAGCCAATATCCCCAGGCGCTGGGGATAGCAACTACGAAAAAGATTGAGCTGCTGTCGACCAGCTCGAGCCAGCGGGGTAGGGGAGGGAAGTAACCTCGTCTTTCGATGCGGCGGCGGCGCTGGGCTGATCGCCCTCAGTGGGGGCGTTGGGCTGACTGTCAGGGGATGTAGTCATCTCGTGTGTTCCTCTCGACCGGGGTACGACAATTGCAATGCCTATAAAAAAGACGGGCTGCCGGAGCCAAACCACAAGGCGTAAGGCGCAAACTGTAAGTTTTTATTACTCCGTACCAGCCAAATAGAAGCCTATCACAGGCGCTGACCTGGCGGTGTGGGGCTGCAAAAGTTTTGTTGCACGCGCATGGTGCCGCGCACGCATCATCGGTTACCATTCAAACCTTCCCGGTTTTCTTGAAACACTTTCGAGCCGGACGCATTCCTCATCAACTAAACGTGACTCATCCAGGCCACACCACCGCGCTACTGACTCCGCACCTTTGGGCGGCGGCTGGCCGCGCTTGGCGCTGGTGGCCTTCGGGCCAATAACAACCGCCCCTCCGGCGGTGCGCGCGCTACAGTTTGCGCACCTTCCCTGCACCGCCCGCCTCCGTTTCGTCCTTCCGTTTTTTTGTGGAGCCATGTCATGCTCGAAGCCGATTTCAATGCCCTTGCCAGCCAGGGTTACAACCGCATCCCGGTTACGCTGGAAACCTTTGCTGATCTCGACACGCCGCTGTCGCTTTACCTCAAACTGGCCGACGTGCCCTATACCTACCTGCTGGAATCGGTGCAGGGCGGCGAGCGCTTCGGGCGCTACTCGTTCATCGGTTTGGCTTCACCAACCCGAATCGAAGTGCACGACGCAGCGGCGCTGCTGTTGACGGGCGACCGCCTGATCGAAAAACGCGAAGGCGGCGATCCGCTGGCCTTTGCTAGTGAAGTGATGAGCCGGATCAAAGTCCCGCCCGCCGCCGGATTGCCGCCTTTTGCGGGCGGCTTGGTCGGGGACTTCGGCTACGACACGGTACGCGCCATCGAACCCAAACTGGGCGCCACGGCCAAGCCCGATCCCTTGGGCACGCCCGACATTCTGCTGCTGCTGTCTGAAGAAGTCGCCATTGTTGACAACCTCTCCGGCAAGCTCACGCTGCTGGTGTATGCCGACCCGGCGGTGCCCGGCGCTTTCCGCCGCGCCCAGCGCCGGTTGACGGAATTGTTGGCCAAATTGCGCGCGCCGGTGCCCATCCCCGCCGACGCACGCGCGGCCAGCCAGCCGCCGGTGTCGAGCTTTGGCGAGGAACAATTCAAGGCCGCCGTGCGGCGCGTGAAGCAATACATCGTCGATGGCGACGTGATGCAGGTGGTGATTTCGCAGCGCATGAGCAAGCCCTTCGCCGCGCAGCCGATTGCGCTGTACCGGGCGATACGCACGCTCAACCCCTCGCCCTATCTGTTTTATTTCAACTTCGACGACTTTCACGTAGTCGGCGCGTCACCCGAAATTCTGGTCAAGCTGCAAGGCGGCGACATCACCGTGCGCCCCATCGCGGGCACCCGCAAACGCGGCGCGACGCCCGCCGAAGACCAGGCGCTGGCCGCTGAACTGCAAGCCGACGAGAAAGAGCGCGCCGAACACTTGATGCTGCTCGATCTGGGGCGCAACGATGTGGGGCGCGTGGCAGCCACCGGGTCGGTCACCGTCACCGAGCGCTACGCCATCGAGCGCTATTCGCATGTGATGCACCTGGTCTCCAACGTGGAGGGTCGGCTGGTTGACGGATTGGGCGCATTCGACGTGCTGCGTGCGGCCTTCCCCGCCGGTACGGTGTCGGGTGCGCCCAAGGTGCGGGCGATGGAAATCATCGACGAACTGGAACCGGTCAAACGCGGCATTTACGCGGGCGCGGCAGGCTATATCGGCTTTCACGGCGATATGGACCTGGCTATTGCCATCCGCACCGCCGTGGTCAAGGGCGGTCAGATCCACGTCCAAGCGGGTGCGGGTCTGGTGGCTGACTCGGACCCCGACGCCGAATGGGCCGAAACCCAGAACAAAGCCCGCGCCATGTTGCGCGCTGCGGAAATGGCCGAAAGCGGCCTGGACACGCGGCTGGACGCGGAACGCTGAAAAAGGAGACAAGCCATGCTGCTGATGATCGACAACTACGACAGCTTCACCTACAACCTGGTGCAGTATTTCGGCGAACTGGGCGCCGATGTGCGAGTGTTCCGCAACGACGCCATCACGCTGGATCAGATTGCCGCCCTGCGCCCCGCGCATCTGGTGATCTCGCCCGGCCCGTGTACGCCGGAACAGGCAGGCATATCGGTGCCCGCGATCCGCGAATTCGCGGGTAAGCTCCCCATCCTCGGCGTATGCCTGGGCCACCAGAGCATCGGCGCGGCTTTCGGCGGCAACGTGGTACATGCCCAACAGCCCATGCACGGCAAGACTTCGCCGGTGCATCACAACGGCCAGGGCGTGTTTCACGGCCTGCCCGATCCGCTGGTCTGCACGCGCTACCACTCGCTGGCGATCGAGCGCCCAAGCCTACCTGCGGAACTCGAAATCACCGCCTGGACCGGCGATGGCGAAATCATGGGCGTGCGCCACCGCACGCTGGCCGTGGAGGGCGTACAGTTCCACCCCGAATCCATCATGAGCGAACGCGGGCATGAGTTGTTGCGCAATTTTTTGACCGGCGGCTGAGTAAACTTTCAACCAACCTTTGCAAACAATCGCCCCGTGCCCGACGACCTGATCCAGACCATTGCGCTCTACGCCCTGCCGGTGCTGTTCGCCATTACCGCGCACGAAGCCGCCCATGCCTTGGTCGCCAAGAAGCTGGGCGACAACACCGCCGCCATGCTTGGGCGCGTGACGTTCAACCCCATCAAGCACATCGACCCTGTCGGCACCATCGCCATCCCGCTGATACTGGCCCTGGTTACCCACGGAGCCTTTGTATTTGGCTACGCCAAGCCGGTGCCGGTGCGCTTTGACCGGTTGAAAAACCCGCGCCGCGACATGATCTGGGTCGCGCTGGCCGGGCCGGTTTGCAATCTGGTGCAGGCGCTGATTTGGCGCGTTCTGTTTTATCTGCTACTGGGCATCGGAATACACGAGCCGTTTTTTCTGGCCATGTGCCGAGGCGGCGTAATGGTTAACGTGGTGATGTTCGCGTTCAACCTATTCCCGCTGCCGCCGCTCGATGGCGGACGGGTGCTGGTCGGGCTGCTGCCAGCCGGCCCGTCGATGGCGTTGGCGCGCCTGGAGCGGTGGGGCTTTTTCATTGTGATGCTGCTGGTTATGTCCAGAGTCATTAATCCGATCTGGATGAATCCGATCATGCAAATCGCTTTCACCGCCATCAACCTGATCGTGTACCCGCTGCGCGCCTTGATTTTCTGATTTTCCAAAAATGACCGCATCCCCCTCAGCGCCGCTGCGCGTCCTCACCGGCATCACCACTTCGGGTACGCCGCATCTGGGCAACTACGTCGGGGCCATCCGCCCGACCGTGGCCGCCAGTCGCGCCCCAGGCAACGAAAGTTTTCTCTTTCTGGCCGACCTGCACAGCCTGATTAAGGCGCACGACCCGGCGCGCACGCAGCGCTCCACGCTGGAAATCGCCGCCAGTTGGCTGGCCGCCGGACTCGATCCAGAACATGTCACTTTCTACCGCCAGTCCGACGTGCCCGAAATCCCGGAGTTGACCTGGCTGCTGACCTGCGTCACCGGCAAGGGGTTGCTCAACCGCGCGCACGCCTATAAAGCCGCGCTGGATAAAAACGCCGCCGCGGGCGAAGAGCCGGACGCGGGCGTCACCGCTGGCCTGTTCATGTACCCGGTGCTGATGGCCGCCGACATTCTGCTGTTCAAGGCGCATCGCGTACCCGTGGGGCGCGACCAGATTCAGCACATCGAAATGGCGCGCGACATTGCCGCCAGCTTCAACCACCTGTACGGCGAACACCTGGTGCTGCCCGAAGCGGCGATCGACGAACATGTGGCCACCCTACCGGGACTGGATGGCCGCAAGATGAGCAAAAGCTACGGCAACACCATCGCGCTGTTCGGCCCGCGCGAGCAATTGCGCAAGCAGATCATGGGCATCGTCACCGACTCGCGCGCGCCGGGCGAGGCCAAGGACGCCGAAAGCTCATCCCTGTTCCAGCTCTACCGCGCCTTTGCCGCGCCCGAGGAAACGGCGCAATTCGAGCGCGACCTGGCGGCGCAAGGCATCGCCTGGGGCGAGGCCAAGGAGCGGCTGTTCGAGCGCATCGACCGCGAAATCAGCCCGATGCGCGCGCACTACGAGCACCTGATGGCGCATCCGCAGGAAGTCGAAGCCGCATTCGCCGCTGGCGCACAAAAAGCGCGGGCGCTGGCCGTGCCGCTGCTGCGCACGCTAAGGCAAGCCGTCGGGCTGCGGCCCTTGACCGAACTGGCGAATACCAAATCCGCAACTTCATCGAACCGCGATGAAGCGCTGCCCACCTTCAAGCAATACCGCG
>JAIRRE010000068.1 GCA_031256125.1 Burkholderiaceae bacterium | reverse complement strand
TAATATGCCTGAGCTTGATAAAAGTAATAGCATACTCATACCGCTGTCTCATAGTGAATTGATGGTTGTCAAACCCTCTTCCAGTACAAGGTCAAAATGCAAACAACAGAAAGAGGATGCATGAACAAATTCCATATCTATAGCAGGAACAAACTCAATATCAAAACAGTTCCTGTGTCAGCAAAATAGCCGATCATGGTTGATATCGGTGCATCTTGAAAAACCCCGTTCCCGCGCTCTGGAGGTGCAGTTCTTCAGCGGTGGCAGGGCGCACGGCGGTGATTTGTAGGTGCAGGCGCAGGGCGATGCCCGCGAGCGGGTGGTTGCCGTCGAGCACGGCGTGCTCGGGGTAAAGCTCAGTGACGGTCAGCAGCGCATCGGGCGCGACGCCCGCCAGCGTTCCGGCGGGCAGGGATGCGGCTTCAATCACCGCGCCCGGTTCAATGTCTTTGGGCAGATGCTTGCGGGCGAGCAGGTGCACGCGCATTTCGTCGTAGTCGCCGAAGGCGCGTTCCGGCTCCAGATGCAGGTCGAGCTGGTCGCCCGCCTGTTTGCCGTGCAGCGCGTGCTCGATGGCGGGCAGCAGATCTCCGCCGCCGATGAAGAATTCGACTGGCGCGTCCAGCGTATCGAGCGTTTCGCACAAGGTGTCTTGCAGCGTCCAGGTTAGCCCAGCGACGCAATGGGGGGTAATTTGCATGGCGGGGATTGTCGCATCGGCATGCGTAGCCCGCGACCAGCTGTCAGTTCCGGGCCAGCCCTGGCTGGATGGAGCGTTCGCGCCATCGCGCCGTAACATAGCGAGAACCCATCGCCGGCTGCTGCGTTAACAATAGCATTTCAACGCGGAGAAGCTACCGGCAGTTCCAGCCGCTGCCGGTCTGGGTTATCAGAGGACGCCCTGCGCAAATTCTCGACGTAGAGCACGCCGCGCTGGGCGTCAAAGCCGCTCATGTGGTTGGGGCTGCGCAACTCTGCTGGCCGGTGCGCAAAGGCTTGCGCCACGGAACCGGACGGAGGGTGGCGCAGCCACAGCAAGGTCGCCGCCAGCCGCAGGCGCGTGGCATGTTCCAGGATGTTCGTATCGCATTTTGCAAAGTCCGGCAACAAGGCGGGCTGCATTATGAAACAGCCGAACAGGTTGGCAATACATTCCGCTCCCTTCATGCCGGGGAGAACAGGCACGACACCTAGAAAAAGCCGTGCGCTCTGATGGCGCGGGCGCTCGTCGGCCAGCAGGCGCGCAAGGGCTGCCTGCGTGCAGGAGGCGGCGTAGGGTTGCGCTGTCTGGGCTTGGCTGGTGCGCAAATCGAAGATCGCCTTGACGAAAACCAGCCGCCAGCCGGTGGCTTTGGCAAACTCCTTGTCCACCACATGAAATATCAAATCGGGCTGCGCGGTAAATTCACCAGCCATGGCTGCGCAACGGTCCACGTCCGCAACGGCCACCGGCTGCAAAGCTTGCGCACAGTCTTCAGGCACAGCAGCATCGGCGGGCAGACCAGCCAGCATGTCGGCATAAAGCCGGATCGCGTTGGCCATGTTTCCGCTGGCCAGCACCGTACTCAGCAGCCTATTGGAGCCCCGCGCTATGCGCCGCCAGGCTGCCAGGTTGCGGCACGTAGCCGCCAGAGCGCCAAGGCGGTCGCCTTCGGCGTACTGGAGCGCAAACGCGCTCAGCCAGAGCGTTTGCTCGTCCATGGCTCCAAGGATGGGTGGGGAAGAAAGCGGGGGAAATTCGTTCCAGAGAAAATCGGTGCGCTCAAAGGCTTTGGCACGCCGGACCACGATCGCGTGCGCTGCCAATACCGCGCGCACCGCGTCCGGATGTACCGTCGCCTGGGCCAGACAAGCGTTGCGATGCGCGCCGCATAACGCGGTGATTTCCGCTTCCGGTAGTTCTGGCTGCGCATCGGTGCTGGTCTCGCTGGACTGCTCACCCGCGGCAAGTCGCTTGCGCACCTGCTCGACATCAGCGGACATACGTGCATTGAGCCGGTCAAGCGGCAGGTCATCGTCCCAGTAAAGCAGCAGCGGAAAAGCATTGACGCCGTGCGCCGGGCGGTAGTCCTTGCGCATCAGCGCCAGCGCGGCTTGCTGCTCGGCGGTGGGGCCACGTAGCCGGTAGTAGGCAAAGGTGGCGGCCAGCAGCACGAACAGGACGAGCACCATCCAGCCGAACCAGCCCAGCGCGCGGCGCATAAGGCTTTTTTTCTGCGCGGGCAAAGCAGACGAAACGGCGGGATTATTCATCGCTTGCTCTTTTCTCCTTTGAATATCAGAAGGATTATTGCCAAATAATCCGTGCGTGAAACTGCCCTACAGCTACTTTAATAATAGCGAAACGGCTGTTGCGGAATTTGGTGTATTGGCACCGGGTCTGCTGCACGGACGCAGCGCGGCGGACTTTCCCAACAGGTTTGGGCGTCGGCGTATGCTTGCAGCCATGACTGATTTGTCCGCCATCGACACTCCTGCTCCGTTGCTGGGCAGCCTGACGCCCGCGCAATTCATGCGCCGTTACTGGCAGAAAAAACCGCTGGTAGTGCGTGGCGCGATACCCGGTTTCAAGCCGCTACTTACGCGCGCGCAACTTTTCGGCCTGGCCGCCAGCGATGCGGTGGAGTCGCGCCTGGTTTGGCGCGAAGGCGAACAATGGCATTTGCGCAGGGGGCCAATCAAACGCCCGCCGCCGCTCAAGCGCGGCCTCTGGACGGTGCTGGTGCAGGGGGTGGATTTGCACAGTGACGCGGCGCGAGCGTTGCTGGAACGGTTTCGCTTTGTGCCAGATGCGCTGCTCGATGATCTGATGATTTCTTACGCCGTGGATGGCGGCGGTGTGGGGCCGCATTTCGACAGCTACGACGTGTTTCTGCTGCAAGCGCAGGGGCGGCGGCGTTGGCGCATCGGGCGGCAGAAAAATCAAGAATTGATTCCTGGACTGCCGGTCAAGATACTGGCGCAATTTGAGCCGGAACAGGAACACGTCATGGAACCGGGCGATCTGCTGTATCTGCCGCCCGGTTGGGCGCACGATGGGGTAGCCGAGGGCGAGTGCATGACGTATTCAGTGGGCTTTCGTCAGCCGGTGCGCGCCGAATTGGCGCGCGAGGTACTGCTGCGCCTGGCCGATGATTGTGGCGATTTGCTGCCCGAAGCGGTTTACCGCGACCCCAGGCAGGATGCGGTGGCACAGCCCGGCGCGATACCGGCGTCGATGGTGGACTTTGCACATGCGGCGCTCGATCAAGCATTGGCGGCGATGGCCAAACATCAAGGGTGGCTGCAATACTTGGGCGAGACGTTGACCGAACCCAAGCCAACGGTGTGGTTCGAGGCTTCCGGCGAAGATGGCGCGACGGATTCGGATGGTGGCATCCGGCTTGACCGCAAAACCCGTATGCTCTACGGTGACATGGGCGGCATACGGGGTGCGCAACTGGTGTTCATCAATGGCGAGAGTTTCCGCGCCAGCGGCGCGGATGCGATGCTGATGCGGCGGTTGGCCGACCGGCGCGCGCTGTCCGCATCGGACGCTAAACTTTTAAGCGCGGATGCGCGGGCACTGATCGGGCAGTGGCGCGCAGCGGGATGGTTGCATGGCGGCGGTTGACGCGGCAAACGCGGGCGCGTCTCAAGCGACCTCCACGGTTTGGCCCGCCGAAGGCTGGTTCGAAGGCCGCTACGCCGGGCGCGAAACATTCCGCCAGTTGCTGCGTGATGGCCTCGCGGCAGCAGCGCGCGACCGGGTGCCGGAGTTGATTCTGAGTGACCCGGATTTTGTCGATTGGCCGCTGGGCGAGCGCGCGGTGGTCGATGTATTGAACGATTGGGCGCTTTCGGACGCGCAGTGCAAAATCACCATGCTGGCCGCCCATTACGACGAAATGGCGCGACAGCACGCGCTATTCGTGCGCTGGCGCGTGCAATGGGCGCATCGGATCGAATGCCGCCGCTGGAACGAGGGTGATCCGCTGGCGCTGCCCAGTTTGTTATGGACGCCGCAATGGACATTGCGGCGTGACGATGAAGAACGCTGCGCGGGCCTTGCCAGCCGTGACCGGCGCTTGTGTGCGAATATGCACAAACAACTGTAGCAATGGCTGAGCCGTAGCGCAATGGGTTTTCCGGCGACAGTGCTGGGATTGTGAGTCAGGGTCGGTGTCGCGGAGTATTGTGGCGTGGAAATATCAAATCCGTGCATGTTGAGCGGGGCCGTGTATACCGCGCTATAATTTTCGTTTGAACGGGAAGTGCATGGCCGGTTTGCTCACGGTTAAAAGGCTTGCCCGATTTCATCCTGTGCCTTCCATTACCCCGCTTTCTGAAAAAGGAATTTGCAATGAAAAAGTCGCTTCTTCTTGCCGCATTGCTGGCCGCCGTTGCCGGTTTAAGTGCTTGCAGCCAAGATAACCAGTCCGCTCCCGCGCCTGCCCCGGTGGCTTCCGCCGCTGACGCGACTGCTTCTGCCGTGAGCGAGGCTGCTTCCGCTGTCACCGATGCGGCTTCTGCCGTTAGCGCTGCCGTGACCGATGCGGCTTCCGCCGCTGCCGAGGCGGCTTCCGATGTTGGGTCTGCTGCGGCTGATGCCGCTTCCGCAGCCCAAAGCGCAGCAAGCAACTAATTG
>JAIRRE010000343.1 GCA_031256125.1 Burkholderiaceae bacterium | reverse complement strand
GAGCCGCTAATCGTCATGGAAGCCTTCGTCGACCTGCCCTGGCCGCATACTGGCTGGCGTTCGCGCCCACGGCGCTGACTGGAGTTATGAGCGCCGCGCCTATCCTGTCCGAATCCGTGCAATAGCGCTTGACCCATGTAATCGAATGATTACAATGCAAAGCATGTACACCCTACGGTTGCTCCCCGAGTTCGCGGAATGGCTTTCAGGCATCAAGGATGGAATGACGCACCGCCGCCTTGCGCGCAGATTGAAGAAGGCCAGCAACGGCAATCTGGGCGACGTGCACCCGGTAGGTGGAGGCGTATGTGAGATGCGCGAGTTCTTCGGCCCCGGTTGGCGTATGTACTACACGCAACGCGAGGGTGTGCTGATTGTAATGCTGGGCGGCGGGGACAAATCCACGCAAAGCGCAGACATTGCGCGCGCCATTGAACTGGCCGCAACCTTGGAGGATTGAACCATGACCAGGAAAATCAAAATCTCTGAACTTCCGGTGTTCGACGTGGCGGAGCACCTGACCGATGACCAAGCCATTGCCGAATACCTCTCCATCGTGCTGGAAGAGAATGATCCCGCCGCACTGGCCGAAGCCCTTGGCGACATTGCTCGCGCCCGTGGCATGACGGAGATTGCCAGGGAATCCGGGCTTGCCCGCGAGGCGCTATACAAGGCGCTACGCCCCGCCAGCCAGCCGCGCTTCGATACCATCTCTCGTGTATGTGATGCCCTGGGGTTGAAACTCACCGTAGCGCCAAAACACGCCACCGCGTAACGCCTGCCGCTGGCTTGTCCCCAGTCTGTCTCCACTCACTGGGGGCACGAAAACCCCCATGGATACTGGCCTTCCCCAGTATTTCCACGAAAATACGGAAGCCTTCGTCGACCTGCCCTGGCCGCATACTGGCTGGCGTTCGCGCCCACGGCGCTGACTGGAATTTGTTCAAGGCTCGCGCCCGTGCGGGTTTGACGCAAAGTGCTGTGGCCGAGTGGATGGGCACGACCAACCCACAATCCACAAAAAACGCTTGTATTGCTGACTTATTGGGGGCACAATAAGTACCATGTTGATAGAGTTCGATCCCGCCAAGGATGCCATCAATTTTGCCAAACATGGCATATCGCTAGCCGCTGCCAAGGATTTTGAATGGGACAGCGCCGTACTTTGGCTGGATGCGCGCGAGGATTACGGCGAAGATCGCATGAGTGCCTTGGGGTACGTCGGAAACTGCCTGTTCTACATGGCGTACGTTGATCGCGGCGAGGTCTGCCGCGTTATCAGCCTGCGCCGCGCTTCATCGAGAGAGGTCAAACGCTATGCCGAAACTTAAACCTGAAACCATACTGCCAACCCCGGAAGAAGACGCCGCTATCACGGCGGCCGCCATGTCCGACCCTGACGCAATGCCGTTGTCTGACGAACAATGGGAATCTGTCCGCCCCAAGGCGCGCATTGGCCGCCCCAAGGCCGAAGTAACCAAAGCTCCGGTGAAGTTGCGGCTTGATCCTGATGTTTTGGCCGTGCTACGCGAATCCGGCGACGGCTGGCAGACGCGCATTAACGACATGCTACGGGCGTCTCTGCGGCTGGCTGGACGGCTTTGAGGGAGCGCCTGCCGCTGGTTTGTCTCCAAGCCCGCAGGTTGAGCAAACAAAAAAATGCCCTCGGAGGACGAACCTCCGAGGGCGGGTTTGTAGCCTGGGTAGCGCGAAGCAAAACCCAGGGTTGGAGCGCTTTTACCGCGCGGCCTGCTGGCTACCCGACTGACCGGACGTCAACCAGCCGTGCGCCTTCACTGTGTAAGGCTGGCCGCTCTGCGCGCCCGTTTCGCTGTAGAAATACTCGCGCGTTCTCGGGTTCACCGAAAGTTTGGCCTGCGCCTTGTCTGCCGTGTTCTGCCAGGCATAGTGATTCACTCCATCGGCGTTGTCGGTGTATTTCAGTTGGCGTTTGAGATGCCCCGAGCGGGTAAACAATTTCGCCTCCGCCGTGCCGCCCTTCAGGTCGACCGTCACGGTATCCAGTCTGGAATCGGCCCAGAATACCGGACTGCCTCCCGTCAGCGTATCGGGCGCGGCGAGATACAGGTCCGGATCGCCGCTCATGAGGAAAGCCGCCGCGCCGCCGATCACCACCAGACCGATGGCGCCACCGCCGTCGCCTCCCCCGCCGCCGCCACCACCGGTTTTACCGCTCGGGCAGCCGGTTCCGCTGGCGACATTGTTGTCGATAACGCACAATCTCCCATTCAGGTCGACAGTGATTGTGCCCGTGTCTACAACACCGTCTCCGCCGCTGTCCGTCCGGGTACCGGCAATCAGTGCGGTTGCGCCGGCCTCGATGTTCAGAGTGCCATTGTTGTGAACGCCATAGTTGCTGATCGACGTTCCGGTGATGTTGAGCACACCGTTATCCGTCACGCTGCCGCCGGTGTTCAGGAACACCCCTACGTTGGTGTCCGACGTGCCCTTGATATTCGCGGTCGCGCCGGCCCCGATGCTCAGGGGGGCATTGCTATAAACGCCACGCCCGCTGCTCGAGGTACCGGTGATATTCAGCGTGCCGCTATTCCCCACGGCAGCACCGGTGGCCAGGTTCACCCCATAGCCGCTGTCCGAAGTGCCGTTGATGTTCAGTGTGCCGTAATTCTGCACGCTGGTACCGCTGGTGGACAGACTCACCCCAGTGCCGCTGGTATTCGAGGTGCCGGTAACATTCATGGTCGCGCCAGCTGCGATGCTCAGTACGCCATAGTTCAGAATGCCAGTAGAGCTGCTCGAAGTGCCGGTGATGTTGAGCGTGCCCCCTGTTTGCTGAAGAATGCTGCCGCTCAATCGAATACCGGGTCCACCGCCCGCCGACCCCGTGATTGAACCCCCGCCGATGTTATATATGCTGCCAAGGTAAACTCCGGCCAAGCCCATATCTATGACGGTTGTATTGCCCAACACGTTCAGCGTGCCGCCGCCCAGATCGATGGTGCTGGTATACACCTGCCCCTTATTTGCCGTCAGTGTCAGATTGAGTTTGCCGCTGCCCACTTCTTCGATATTGGCGCCGAGTGTAATGTTG
>JAIRRE010000303.1 GCA_031256125.1 Burkholderiaceae bacterium | reverse complement strand
TTTGCTGACCCTCAACGAGTTCGGCATCATGCTCGTACTCGGCAGCGCCAAGCTGGTCACGTTGCCCGTCGCAATCTACAGCAGCGCCAGCATCGACCTGGATTTGCCAGCCGCGGCGGCGGGCGCAGTCGTGATGCTTGCCATGTCGCTGGCGCTCTACGCGCTGTACCGCTGTGTGAGCCAGTATGCAAGCCAGAGGGCGCGCGATGTCCGCTGATTTGCCCACCAGCGCTGCGGCACCGCGCCACGCGCCGCGTTGGGCCGGTGCAGTTGCGCGCATTGCGTCGCGCGCACGGGTCGCGCTGACCGCGTTTATCTGCTGCTGGCTGTTTGTTTTGCCGATCGTGGTCCTCGCGCTGTCGAGCGTTGCCACGCATTGGTCGGGCACGATCTTGCCCGATGGCTACAGCCTACGCTGGTTCGAGCGTCTCGGCCAACCCGAATGGGACGCGCTGGTCACCAGTCTGGAAATCGGATTGAGCGTCGCGGGGCTTGGTACGGCGCTAGGCATTGCTCTCGCGCTGGCGCTTGAGGGCCGCAGCCGGCGCGGCCTCGGCGCGTTGGCCGACGCCCTGGTCATGCTGCCCAACGGCGTGCCAAGCGTGGTGTTCGGGCTGGCGGTACTGATCGCCTATCACGCCAAGCCGGTCGATTTGTCGAGTTCACCCGCCATCGTCGTGCTGGTGCAGTTGGCCATCGTGTTGCCGTTTTGCTATCGCTGCGCCGCCGCCGCGCTGCGTCCCGAACTGACCGTGCTGCGCGAGGCGGCGGCAAGCCTGGGCGCGCCGCCCGCAATGGTGCTGCGCCGCGTATTGCTGCCACAGCTCATGCCGGCGATTCGCGTCAGCCTGGCGCTCGGTTTTGCGCTGTCGGTCGGTGAAATCGGCGCCACGCTGACCGTCTATCCACCCGGCTTCGCAACCGTGCCAATCGTGCTGATCGGCGACATTGAGCGCGGCTATTACCTGCCCGCGTCGGCGCTGGCGTTGTTGTTGCTCGGCGTATCGCTGATCGCGCTGATCGTGATTGCCGGGCGTGCGCGGCAAATGGCGGGGCGGCCTCCTGCTGGCGCGTAACGTGAACCGGAAACCCGAAAGGTGAACCTCATGAACCGACCTATAGAAATCAATGGCCGCAGTTATCGAATGCCCTTCGAACCGACCGTTGCCGTGTGCATCGACGGCTGTGCATACGAGTATCTCGAAGCCGCTGCCCAGGCGGGCGTTGCGCCATTCATCGCCCGGACACTGCGAGAAGGTTCGGCATTCGAGGCCAATTGCGTAATGCCTTCGTTCACCAACCCGAACAACCTGTCGATCGTGTGCGGTGCGCCGCCGTCTGTACACGGAATTTGCGGCAACTATTTCTGGGACCCGGACGCGCAACACGGCGCGGGCGCCGCGGTGATGATGAATGATCCAGCGTATCTGCGCGCGGACACGCTGCTGGCCGCCTTTGCAAATGCGGGTACGCAAGTGGCCGTGGTGACGGCCAAGGACAAACTGCGCCAGTTGCTCGGCTGGCGGCTGCATGGCATATGTTTCTCGGCGGAGAAGGCCGACCAGGCCGATCTCCGGAAAAACGGCATCGGGGATGTGATGGATTTTGTCGGCTTGCCGATGCCCGATGTGTACAGCGCGGCCCTGTCGGAGTTCGTGCTCGCGGCTGGCGTGCGGCTGGCGCAGGAGCGGCGCGCCGAATTGATGTATCTGTCAACGACCGATTACGTACAGCACAAATGCGCTCCCGGCAGCGCGGGCGCGAACGCGTTCTACGCAATGATGGACAGTTATCTCGCGGCGCTCGACGCGCTCGGCTGGGTCATTGGCATGACGGCCGACCACGGGATGAACGCCAAACACGACCCAGTCACAGGTAACCCGAACATCGTTTACTTACAAGACGTGTTCGACGCCTGGATCGGGCCGGGCCGCGCGCGCGTCATCCTGCCGATTACCGATCCATACGTGGCCCATCATGGCGCGCTGGGTTCGTTTGCAACAGTCTATCTGGGCAATGATGTGGACGCTGGTGCGGTATTGGCCCGTTTGCGCGCGCTGGACGGCATTGACCTCGCGCTGGACAACGCCACCGCCGCCGCATGCTGGAAACTGCCGCCCGACCGGATCGGCGACCTCGTGATCGTGAGCCGGCGCGATGTCGTGCTCGGCACCCGCGCAGGCGATCACGACCTGTCGGGCTTGACCGTGCCGCTGCGCTCGCATGGCGGCCTGTCCGAACAGCGCGTGCCGCTGCTGATTAACCGCCGGATCGAAGGCGTGGAACCGGGCTGCCGGCTGCGCAACTTCGATCTATTCGATCTTCTGCTCAATCGGGTTGCACCATGACAATGCCTGTTCACAATCACCCTGCATTCCGTGAAGAAAGGCTGCGCTGGTGCGGCCAGCATGCGGCGCGCCCGCGCACGCTGGATGTGCTTGATCCGTATACGGAAACGCGCGTCGGCACGGTACCGCTGGCAACGGTTGACGACGTGCGGCGGGCGTTCGACTACGCGGCCGCATATCGGCCAACGCTGTCGCGCTACCAGCGCGCCGAAATCCTCGATCGCGCAGCACAACATCTGCGCGCGCGCGCGGACGAGGCATCGACGCTGATTTCGCTCGAATCAGGGTTGTCGAAACAGGATTCGAGCCACGAGATTGGCCGCGTTGCGGACGTATTCAAGTTTGCGTCGATTGAGGCGTTGCGCGACGATGCGCAGAGCTTTTCGTGCGATTTGACGCCGCATGGCACGTTGCGCCGAGTGTTTTCGCAACGGCAGCCGCTGGACGGCGTGATCGTTGCCATTACGCCGTTCAACCATCCGATGAATCAGGTTGCGCACAAAATTGCACCCGCTATCGCAACCAACAATCGCGTGATCGTCAAACCTTCGGAAAAAGTGCCGCTGTCGGCGCTCTATCTGGCCGACGTGTTGTACCAGGCGGGCTTGCCGGAACCGATGCTGCAAGTGTTGACGGGCGATCCGCGCGAAATCGCAGATGAATTGCTGACGCATCCGGGCGCATCGCTGATTACGTTCACGGGCGGCGTCGCGGTCGGCAAGTCCATTGCCGCCAAGGCAGGTTACCGACGCATCGTGCTCGAACTGGGCGGCAATGATTCGCTGATCGTCCTTGATGACGCCGATCTCGACCGCGCGGCGACGCTGGCCGTACAAGGTTCGTACAAGAATTCAGGGCAACGCTGCACGGCGGTCAAGCGGATTCTGGTGCAACAAAGCGTCGCAGCCCGTTTTACTGAACTGCTGGTGGAAAAAACGCGCGCATGGACATACGGCGATCCATTCGATCCGGCGAACCAAATGGGCACGGTAATCAACCCGGCGGCGGCTGCGCTATTCGAGGCGCGCGTCAACGAGGCCATCGCGCAGGGCGCCCGATTGCTGACGGGCAACGTGCGGCGCGGCGCGCTCTACGCGCCGACGGTGCTTTACCGCATCGACCCGTCCATGACGCTGGTGCGCGAGGAAACGTTCGGGCCGGTATCGCCGGTCATCACGTTCGACACGATTGACGAGGCGATCCAGATCAGCAACGGCACGGCGTTCGGATTGTCGTCGGGCGTATGCACAAACCGCGCCGATGCGATCGTGCGTTTTATCAACGAACTCAACGTCGGCACAGTCAATGTATGGGAAGTGCCCGGCTACCGGCTCGAATTGACGCCGTTCGGCGGGATCAAGGATTCCGGCTTGGGCTACAAGGAAGGGGTTCAGGAAGCGATGAAGAGCTTCACCAACCTGAAAACGTTTTCCTTGCCGTGGGGTTGAGGCGACGCTAAACAAGTCCCTCGTGATCGGCACATTCGGGCGTTCCACATCGCTTGCCTTCGCAGAATCGTGAGCCGTTTTAAATCACCGTTCTCTTACTGAGCGCGCATCGCAACTGTGCGCGGCGGGTTATAACTCGCGCAACACGTCGATTCCGCGGCGCATATCGTCGCTATACCGCTGTTTTGATTTATGTTGCAACCAATCCAATCTGGATTATTGAGCGGCTCTGCGGATGCTTTGTTTGGTGTTTTGGGTGATTTGTTTTCCGTGCTCCTTGGCATGGAGCATCGCGGGCGTCTCGTTATCCAAAAGAACGGACGGAATCTCCGGGTGTTCAATCCGGTTATGACGCTTTCGGTAGGGCCTTTCCCGGCGGAATTCTGGCCGGGAAAATAAGACCGGGGCGAGCAGGGCGCAAAACCGTATCCGTGATTTTCGCTGGCGCGGCAATCACGGGCGGCGCGCAATGCCGGAGCGCCGAAGGCACATTCCGAGGTTTATTTCTCACCTGGTTTGACCGCGCGGATGACGCCGCAAGCGATACCCGGGCCGGCTCTGCCGTCGGGCTGGATGGCCCAGTCGTCAACGTCGCGGTGGATCACGATAGCCTTGCCGATGACGCTGTACGGACCATCGAGCTTGACTTGCGGGCTGAGGTAGTCCTTGAGCACCGCCACGCCGTGAGCGTCGGGCATCAGCATGGGCAGGTCGCCCATCATGCCGCCCGCGCCGGCCCAACTGTGTAGTCTGTGCAGGGGGTTGAAGATGCCGCCGGCGTTGGCTGCGCCGGGGCCGGAGCAGTCGCTGGTTTCGTGGATGTGCAAGGCGTTGCCCCGAAGCAATTGCGGGGCGCGCAGCGGCAGGTTTTCAACCTGACCGTTGATGACGACCTCGTCCTTCCATTGTTTGAAGCGCAGTTCGCCAGTAATGGGCGCGCTGGCGCCCGGCTCTGGCGGTTGCACTTCGTGCAGTTCCACCACGGCTTCGAGCGGCTTGGGTTTGGATGGGGCGATAACGCAGGCCGACAGCAGCGCGGCGGCGGCTGCGGCGACAAGGGGCAGGACAGCGCGGGAAGGGTACATGGATTTTCCTGTCAAAAAAGAGAGAGGTAAACACGAACAACAAACAGAATCTATTATCTTAAGTATGCGCGGTAAACTCTTACGCCATGCGCGTATTACAGCAAGTTTCGTTGTATCTGTTGGCCGCTGTGTGGCTGACCGGGTGTGGCGACCGTGCGCCGCGCGCCTTGGGAACGCTGGAATTTGATCGCATTACCGTACCGGCGCCGGTGGCGGAAAAGATTGTGGCGATTGATGTCAAGGAAGGGCAGCAGGTTCGCGCAGGCGACGTGCTATTGCAACTGGATCGGACTTACACGCAGGCGCAACTGGCTGCGTTGCAAGCGCAGGCGCGGCAGGATCAGGCGCACCTAGAAGAACTGCGCAACGGCCCGCGCCGCGAGGAGATTGACCGCAACCGCGCCAATCTGGCGCAGGCGCAGGCGCAAGCGGTCAATGCGCGTGCCGATTACGAACGCACCCAGCGGCTGGCGCCTTCGCACGCTGTCTCCACGTCGGACTTGGAGCACGCCCGCGCCGCCGCCGATTCCGCCGCCGCGCAAGTGCGCGCCGCCGAGCAGACACTGCTTGAGTCGCAGCGCGGCACTCGCGTCGAACAAGTCGAGCAAGGCCAGGCGGCGCTGGCCGCCGCCAGCGCGCAAGCGGCGGCCCAGCGAGTCACGCTGGGCAAGCTCACGGTGACCGCGCCGCGCGACGCGCGGGTCGATAGCTTGCCCTACAAACTGGGCGATCAAGCGCCGGTCGGCGCTTCGCTGGTGGTGCTGTTGGCCGCTGGCGCACCCTACGCGCGCGTGTATGTGCCCGAACCCCTGCGCGCGCATGTGGGCGTGGGCGATGCGGCGCATGTGCATATCGAAGGCGACACGAAAACCTACGCGGGCACGGTGCGCATGATCCGCAGCAGCCCGTCGTTCACGCCCTACTACGCGCTCACCGGGCAGGACGCGGTGCGCCTGTCGTATCTGGCTGAAATCCAGTTGGGTCAGGACGCGCGCGATTTGCCCGCGGGGCTGCCCGTGACTGCGGAATTCGGCCCATGAGCGATGCCGCGCCGGACGATGCGCTGGTCATCCGCGCCACCGGCCTGACCAAGCGTTTCGGCGCGCTCACCGCCGTCGATCACGTCGATCTGGCCGTGCCGCGCGGGCAGGTCTATGGCTTTCTCGGCCCCAACGGCAGCGGCAAATCGACCACCAACCGCATGTTGTGCGGGCTGCTCGCGCCCACCAGCGGCCAGATCGAAGTGCTGGGGCTGCCCATCCCCGAGCAGGCCGAGGCGCTGCGCCGGCGCATCGGCTACATGACGCAAAAGTTCTCGCTCTACGAGGA
>JAIRRE010000207.1 GCA_031256125.1 Burkholderiaceae bacterium | reverse complement strand
GTTGCGCATCAGCCGGGCGGCCACCTCCGCCGCGTTGGCGTAGGTTTTGAGCGCCAGCCCGCCGGCGCATAAATTTTTGAGTTCATCGAGCCACTGGGTCAAACGCCCGGACGCCTGTTCAGGCTGCGCCGCAGGCATCCCAAAGCCTTCCAGATTCACCAGCCGCCGGACGCGCGCCGCCCGCGCACCGGCATACATCATGACCACGTTGCCGCCCATGCTGTGGCCGACCAGATCGACCGGCACAGCCCCGGCGTAGTGGTCAAGCAGCACGTCCAGATCGGCCAGGTATTCGACGAAGTCATAGTGATCGCGCGTCTCGCCCTGGTCCATGCTCAAGCCGAAGCCGCGCCAATCAGGGGCGATGATGCGGCGGCGCGCGCAGAAGTCTTCGCCCAGCGCATCGACCACGAATTGCCACGACGCGGACGTGTCCATCCAGCCGTGCACGAGTACCAGCGGTGGCGCGTCCGATTCCCGCGCACCCCACATTCGCACGTGGTAGCGCAGGCCGCGCACGGTCACAAATTCGCCGCGCGATGGGCGCAAGGGTTGGTACATGGCTTCAAGCTCCGGGGTTGCCTGGTGCGCGCTGATCCGCCTGGTGATAGCCGGTCACGCGCTCGACTTCGTTTTTGCTGCCCAGTATCACGCTCACACGCTCATGCAGCTTTTGCGGCTGTACGTCCAGAATGCGCTGGCGGCCATTGGTGGCTGCGCCGCCGGCCTGCTCGACCAGCCATGCCATCGGGTTGGCCTCGTACAGCAGGCGCAGCTTGCCGGGTTTGCCCGGCTCGCGCTGATCCCACGGGTACATGAAGATGCCGCCGCGCGTCAGGATGCGGTGCACGTCGGCCACCATGCTGGCCACCCAGCGCATGTTGAAATCCTTGCCGCGCGGACCTTCCCGGCCAGCCAGACACTCGTCAATGTAGCGGCGCACCGGCGGCGCCCAGTGCCTCATATTGCTCATGTTGATAGCGAATTCGCGCGTGTCTTCGGGAATCCGCACCTGGTCTTGCGTCAGCACGAAGGTGCCCAGTTCGCGGTCGAGCGTGAACATCGCCACGCCAGCGCCCACCGTCAGCACCAGCGTGGTCTGCGGGCCATAGACGCAATAGCCCGCTGCCACCTGGTTGCGGCCCGGCTGCAAAAAATCCTGTTCCGTCGCGTCCGCGTGGCTGTCGGGTTTTTTGAACACGCTGAAGATTGTGCCGATACTCACGTTGACGTCGATGTTCGACGACCCGTCCAGCGGGTCGAACATCAACAGATATTCGCCGTGCGGGTAGCGGTTGGGCACCGTGTAGATGGTGTCCATCTCCTCGGAAGCCATCGCCGCCAGATGGCCCCCCCATTCGTTGGCTTCGATCAGCACCTCGTTGGCAAGGATGTCGAGCTTTTTTTGCACCTCGCCCTGCACGTTTTCGCTGCCCGCGCTGCCCAACACGCCGCCCAGCGCGCCCTTGTTCACGGCATGGCTGATGGTCTTGCAGGCGCGCGCCACTACTTCAATCAGCAGCCGCAATTGGCCGGGCAGTTGCCCACTGGAGCGCTGCTGTTCGATCAGGTAACGGGTCAGGGTGATGTTGGAAGGCATGACAGACACGGTGAGTTGAAAAACAAGCGTACCACCAACAAAGGATTCGCATGGTCTGCCATCTGTGCGACATCTTCGGCGCTTCGGTCGCCGCAACCTCCTGCCAGCGCCCTGAGTTCAGCGTTGCCCTAATCTCCCTTTACCGCCAAATACGCATGTACCACGCCAGCCTTGAGGTGACGATAAGGAGTGAGGTTCAGGGCGGCGAAAGCGTCGTCGGACCAGGGGTGTGGGACTTCGAGATAAACCCTGCCACCCGAACACAACGCAGGCACGGCGGCGGCCAGGGCAGGCGCTGCCAGGCTGGAGTCAAACGGCGGATCGAGCAACACGAGGTCGAGGCTGGCGGGTGGCTGCGCCGCCAGTAGCGCGATGCCGTCGCCGTGCTGGACTTCGACCTGAGTTGCGCCCAGACGCTGCGCAGTGGCACGCAATTGGGCGGCCTGCTGTGCGTCTTGCTCGGCCAGCCACACGCGGGCCGCCCCGCGCGATGCGGCTTCCAGCCCCAGCGCGCCGGTACCTGCAAAAGCGTCGAGGCAATGCCAGCCGGTCAGATCTTGACCCAGCCAGTTGAACAGTGTTTCGCGCACTCGGTCCGGCGTCGGACGCAGACCAGGTTTGTCCGGTACCGGCAATCGGGTGCGCCGCCATACGCCGCCGATGATGCGGACGACGCGGGGAACAGTTTGGAAAGTGGGTCGTGCGGGTTTGACCATAGCAGATCGCTCAAAGTCGGGATGTGACACCCACGATGGGCTTATTCAGCGTTGCTTCGATTCGGGACGAGGGTGTCCCCTCATTCAACCAGATAAAAGATGGCGGGCTGTTTAACCTCCAGCCCGCCATGCGTTTTTCCGGGTATCAGCCGGTGCGGCGGCGATCAAAATCCCAAGCCAACTCCCCATCCGCCGCGCCGCCAGCCGCCGCCCACGCCAATCGACACCCCCACAGGCGGCCCAACATACACCGGCGCGGGTTGCACCATTACCGGAGCCGGGGCCGGATAGGCGCCCGCCGGGTAAACCGGCTGGGCATATCCGGGGGCGGGGGCCGGGTAAGCGGGCTGCGCAGGCTGCGAATATGCCGGCGGATAAGCGCCAGCGTATCCCGGCGGCGGTGCTACCTGCGTGCCCACGGCGACCGGCGGCGCATCGGGCGCGGCGCCCAGCGCGGGGTAGCCGGGTGCGGGCGGCATCGGCTGTGGCGGAACATCATCATTGGCATACCCGTCGGGATACGCCGGGTCGGCGTAAC
>JAIRRE010000145.1 GCA_031256125.1 Burkholderiaceae bacterium | reverse complement strand
CCACCGCGCCGCTGCCGGTGCCCAAATCGAGCGCGCGCGCAGGCTGGCCGGGCGGCAATAGCGATACAGCCCAATCGACCAGTGTTTCGGTGTCGGCGCGCGGATCGAGTGTGCGCGCGTCGATCCGCAGATCGAGGCCGTAGAACGCCTTGTGGCCGGTCAGATAGGCCACTGGAATGCCGGCGCGCCGCTGGTCGAGCAGTTCGCGCCAGCGCGGCAACAGGGCGGGGGCGAGCGGGTCGCCGTCATGGGCGATGAGCCAGGCCCGGTCATGCGCGGATCGTCCCAGCAGGTGCAGCAGCAGCAGGCGGGCATCAGGCCGCTCAATGCCAGCGCTTTGCGCCTGTGCCAACGCCTGCGCCAGCGTCAACGCGCGAGCCGGATTCATTCGTAAACGATCATTGCCCGGCCTTCGTCGGCCTGGGCGATCCAGCCCGCCAGCGCGGCATCGCTGGGGAAGAACTTGACTTGTTCGCCCAGATCAATTTGCGCCGCAACGCCTTGAATAGCGTTTTCTCCGGCCAGCGCGCCGTTGCGCCCGCCCGGGTGGGCGGCGCGGCGCTCCAACGTCAGCCGGATCGGCAGGCCGCGCGTCAGGTCGCCGTATTCGGTACTTTCGACGCGCGGGGGAAACTGTTCGAGCAACTGCGACAAATTGGGCTGATGGCGGCCCACGGCAACGCGCAGGAATTTGCCGAAGCGGCAGCGCGCAGCGGGCAAGTCCCAGATTTGCGTGACGGTCATTTGCTGGCCGCCGGAAAAACGATCAGGCATGATCTTCCCCATGACGACGAACAGTTCGTCATCCTGGAGCGCGAGGCGCCAGGGCGCGAATATGTTTTCGTCGGCGCGCGCCTCGATGACGCCGGATTTGTCGTCGAGCTTGAAGAAGGCCAGCTTGCCGCGTTGGCCGTTGATGACACGAAAGTCCGTGACGATGCCCGCGACCAGTTGCGGTTCGCGGCTATCCTGCGCATCGGCGATGCGGCGGCGCGCGAACTGGCGCACTTCGCGTTCGGCCTGGTCGAATAAATGCCCCGACAGGTAAAAGCCGATGGCGGTTTTCTCGAACGACAGGCGTTCCTTGACGCCCCAAGGCACGACAGGCGGCAGTTCGGGTTCCTGCGAACTGGCGCCGTGCGCGTCTTCCAGCAGATCGAACAGCCCGGATTGGCCTTCGTTGGCTTCGTTGGCGGCGGCAAATTCGAAAGCCAGATCAATTGCCGCAGCCAGTTGCGCGCGGTTGGGGTTCAGGTTATCGAACGCGCCGGCGCGGACCAGCGCTTCCACCGTCCGCTTGTTGACGCGCTGGCGGTCGACGCGGCAGCAGAAATCGAACAGGGTTTTGAAGGGGCCATCCTGATCGCGCGCGGCAACGATGGCCGCGATGGCCTGTTCGCCGGTACCCTTGATTGCGCCCAGGCCGTAGCGAATCAACTGGTCCGATACCGGCTCGAAGCGGTAGCCGCCGCGGTTGATGTCGGGCGGTTCGAAGTCGATGCCCTCGCGCCGCGCGTCCTCGAACAGCGCTTTGAGCTTGTCGGTGTCGTCCATTTCCACCGTCATGTTGGCGCAATAGAACTCGGCTCCGTAGTGCGCTTTGAGCCAGGCGGTGTGGTAGGCCAGCAGCGAATAGGCGGCGGCGTGGCTTTTGTTGAAACCGTAACCGGCGAACTTCTCCATCAGGTCGAAGATTTCATCGGCCTTGTCCGCGCCGATGCCGTTCTGGGCCGCGCCCTCGCGGAAGGTCTCGCGGTGCCGGGCCATTTCTTCCGGCTTTTTCTTGCCCATTGCGCGCCGCAGCAAATCGGCGCCGCCCAGGCTATAGCCGCCCAGAATCTGCGCGGTTTGCATCACCTGTTCCTGATAGACCATGATGCCGTAGGTTTCCGCCAGCATGTCGGCGACCAGCGGGTGCGGATACACCACCGGCTCGCGTCCGAGCTTGCGCGCGATGTAGCTGGGAATCAGGTCCATCGGGCCGGGACGGTACAGGGCGTTCAGGGCGATCAGGTCTTCCAGGCGGGTAGGTTTGGCGTCGCGCAACATGCCCTGCATACCGCGCGATTCAAACTGGAACACCGCCTCGGTGCGGCCTTGCTGAAACAGCCGGTAGGTTGCCTGGTCGTCCAGCGGGATGTTCTCGTAAGCAAAATCTTGCTGCCCCGGATGGCGGCGCACGATGAGTTCCTTGGCGATTTCCAGAATCGTCAGCGTCGCCAGCCCCAAAAAGTCGAACTTGACCAGCCCCGCCGCTTCCACGTCGTCCTTGTCGTATTGGCTGACGGCGGCATCGCTGCCGGGCTGCTGGTAGAGCGGGCAAAAGTCGGTCAGCTTGCCCGGCGCGATCAACACGCCGCCGGCGTGCATACCGACGTTGCGCGTCAGCCCTTCGAGTTTTTGCGCCAGCGCCAGCAGGCTGCGCACTTCTTCTTCTTTCTGGACGCGCTCGGCCAGTTGCGGCTCGGCCTTGATGGCTTCGGCAATGGTGATGTGCTGCCCTGGCTTGTTGGGCACCAGCTTGCTGATGCCATCGCAAAAGGTGTAGCTCATGTCCAGCACCCGGCCCACGTCGCGGATCGCCGCGCGCGCCGCCATAGTGCCGAAGGTGGCGATTTGGCTAACCGCGTCGCGCCCGTATTTGTCCTTGACGTAGTCGATCACCCGGTCGCGGTTGGTCTGGCAGAAGTCGATGTCGAAGTCGGGCATCGACACCCGCTCCGGGTTGAGAAAGCGCTCGAACAGCAACTTGTAGCGCAGCGGGTCGAGGTCGGTGATCTTGAGCGCGTAGGCCGCCAGCGACCCCGCGCCCGAACCGCGCCCCGGCCCGACCGGACAGCCGTGGGTCTTGGCCCAGTTGATGAAGTCGCTCACGATCAGGAAGTAGCCTGGAAAGCCCATCTTCAGGATGGTGTCGATCTCGAACTCCAGCCGCTGCTGGTAATTCGGCCTTTGCCGCTCGCGTTCGTCCGCGTCGGGATAGAGCTGCGCCAAGCGTTCTTCCAGCCCCTGTTGCGCCGCGTGGCGGAAGTAGCTTTCGATGCTGTGCCCCTGGGGCACCGGAAAGTCCGGCAGGCGGG
>JAIRRE010000324.1 GCA_031256125.1 Burkholderiaceae bacterium | reverse complement strand
CGTTGATGGTGCATTTTGTCAACCCGGAGGGCTTTCAGCGCGCGTTTCAGGATACGACGCTGGACGTGGTGCTGGTCAACGCGCAGTCCGACGAAAAGCCTGACCGAAACCAGGCGCAGGCGATTGCGCAGGTCAACCTCGCGGGCGGAGGCGATGCCGCCGACCGGCGCCTGGCCAGCACGCCGCTGCCGCCCACCGCGCAGGACGTGACAGGCAATTCGCTCATCACCGAAAACCAGCGCCAGATCACCGCCATGCAGCAGGAGCAGCGGCAATTGATCGCGCAAGTGCGGGCGCAACTGGCGGCCATGCCCGCGCCGGACCCGCACCACAAGGCCACCGACCCGCAAACGCGCGCGCAGGAAGACAAGCGCGCGCAGCTATCCAAACTGCTGGCGGCCATCGAACGTCGGGTGCAGGAACAAAATTCGCGCCCGCGCAAGCGCTGGCTCAGCCCGGCCACACTGGGGTCGATCTACGCCATTTATTACGACACCATGCGCCAGAAGATCGAGGCGCGTGGCACGCGCGATTTCCCGCAGGTGGCCGGCCGCAAGCACTATGGCGAACTGATGATGAGCCTGCTTATCAATTACGATGGCCGCGTGCTCGACGCAAGCGTGGTGCAAGGATCGGGCGATCAGATACTCGACCGGCTGGCCGTGGCCATCGCTGAATCGGCCGGGCCGTTCGGCGACTTCACCCCCGCCATGCGGCAAGATACCGACCGGTTCGACATCACCGTCCGTTTCCGCTTCACGCACGAACAAACGCTGGAAACAACACTGCAATCGAACAACGGCCTTTCCTCCGGCGCGATAACCGTACCCCAGGGCGCAGACGCAGGCGCTGGCGGGAATGGGGCTGGACCTTAAAAAAATGCGCGTGTCGCGGCGCGGGTTCTGGCTGGGGCTAAAGTACTGGCTGCTGACCGCCTTGGTGGCGTTGCTATTGCTGCAAACGTACTTCGCTGGCCGGATCGCGCTCATGGCGCGCATTGATCCGCGCTCCAGCGCCTTCCAGCGATCGGAAATCTGGCGACTGACCACCCAAAAAGATCAAGGGCCGCTGCGCTGGCAGCAGCAGTGGCGCGATTACCGCCAAATTTCCGACAACCTCAAGCGCGCCGTCATCGCCTCCGAAGACGACAGCTTCACCAACAACAGCGGTGTGGATTGGGACGCGGTGGAACAAGCCTGGGAGCACAACGCCAAAGCCGAGGAACAGGCCGAAACCCAGCAGGCCAAGGCGCGCGCCGCGCGCCGCAAAACAGCCGGCAAACCCCCGCTCGCGCCGCGCATCCGGGGCGGTTCCACCATCACCCAGCAACTGGCCAAAAACCTGTTCCTTTCGGGCGAGCGCACGCTGCTGCGCAAAGGGCAGGAATTGGCGTTGACCTACGCGCTGAAAGCCCTCCTGACCAAGCGCCGCATTCTGGAGCTTTACCTCAACAGCGTCGAATGGGGCGCGGGCATCTTCGGCGCCGAAGCGGCGGCACAGCATTACTTTCACAAAAGCGCCACCGCGCTCACCGCGCCGGAAGCCGCGCGCCTGGCGGTGATGCTGCCGCGCCCGCGCTATTTCGAGCAACGGCCCGGATCGCCCTACCTGGCGCATCGCGCGGCGGTAATCGAAGAGCGGATGCGCAGCGCCGAATTGCCCTGACCCCGGAAAATACACCCCATGCGAATCCTCGGCATCGACCCTGGCCTGCGCAGCACCGGCTTTGGCGTGCTCGACGCCGCCGGCCCGCGCTTGACTTACGTTGCCAGCGGCGTCATCCGTACCCAGGACGCCACGCAAGGCAACCTGCCCGCGCGCCTGAAGCTGCTATTCGACGGCATCACCGAACTGGCCGCGCGCTACCAGCCCGAACAGGCTGCTATCGAAATCGTGTTCGTCAACGTCAACCCGCAATCGACGCTGCTGCTGGGGCAAGCGCGCGGCGCGTGCATTACCGCGCTGGTCGCCAGCGAACTGCCGGTGGCCGAATACACCGCGCTGCAAGTCAAGCGCGCCGTCGCCGGCCATGGCCGCGCGGCCAAGCCGCAGATGCAAGCGATGGTGCAGCGGCTGCTGTCCCTGCCCGCCGCGCCCGGCCCCGACGCCGCCGACGCGCTGGGCATCGCCATCACCCACGCCCATGCCGGCCACACCCTGGCACGCCTGCACACCGCCGGCCTGGAACGCACAGCGGCCAGCATGTACCGGCGGCGATGAGGGCAGGTTACCCAATCTTTGGGTGTTTCCCGCTTCGTTGCAAACACTGGCAATACCGCCGGGCATCGCTGCGCTTGTGCTGCCCAAATATCCCATCCCAAACCGGGGCGCGCCAATTTACGCAGGCTTATTCAGCGTCGCCTTGAAGCTGCCGTTATCTGCCGGCGGTTCGTCCTCCGCGCCATCTGGCTCTTGCACCTGGACGCGAAAGCGCTCGCTGGCCCAGTCGCCCAGGTCTTGTTGTTTGCAGCGCTGGCCGCAGAAGGGCCGCCACGGGTTGGCCGGGGTGTACAAGCTTGGGCCGCCACAGGCGGGGCAGCGCACGGTGCGGGCGTTGGTGACGGCGGGGTTGCGGGGCATGGACACAAACAGACGGCGGCGCCGGATTTGCATCAGGCGCAAAGGGTTAGTTCGAGCGCGACATTTTCGCGTGCGAGGTGGGTTTTGCCATCGGCTTCGCGCCGCATCAAATTGATCGAGACGGCGCGCCGGTGGGCGGTGATTTCAGGGATCAGGTCCAGCGCCGGGTCGATGCGCAGCCGCAGCAATTGATAGTTTTTATCTTGCGCCAGCATCTGAATATATTGGCCGCCTTGCGCCGCGACCTGTTGTGATTGGCCCGATTCGCGCAGCAATTCCAGCGACAAAGCGATGGCTTGCGCCATGGGGTCGAAGCCCTCGGCCCATTGGAGCAGTTCGTCGTGACGCACGTTGTCGGGCTGTTGCAGCCAGGCGTGGTAGGCCGGCAAGTCGAAGCTGCATGCGCCGGCGGGCACAGCGACGCGGCGGCGCACGCTCATCAGCCAGTCGTTGTCGGCCAATTCTTGCCCAGGCTTGCTGCGCTGGGCGTTGAGGGCGTTAAAGGCCTGTTCCAGCCGGGCCAGCACGCCATTAAGCGCGGCGTCGGAAACGGCGGGGTTGCCGCGAAAAGCAACGTAGTAACTTTTCTGGCGGCCCAAGTCTTGCAGCACCTCGGATTTGAGATCGGCGCGGCCCGTGACTTCCATCAGGTCGAACAGCGTTACCAGCGCGTAGTGGTGGTCGAGCGCGTCCGAGCGCGCAAGCAATTGCCGCAGCCGGTCAAACAGGTATTCCAGCCGCAGCCAGGTGCGGACGCGCTCGTTGAAAGGATGTTCGTAAAGGATCACGCGCGTGGAAAGGTGCCGTTGAAAGATTTGTGTTGGGCGTTATAGGCATCATCAAGCAAGAACCCAAACCCCGCCCCGCAAGCACGGTTATGGCCGATTAAGGCGGGTTGCAGCGGCGGGTGGTCTCAAGCCCGGCCACGCCGCGCTTAACGCCGTGAACACTCCACCACGGGCGGATCATAGCCCCGTCCATTGCTCGATCAACCGCTGCACCTGCGCCGCCAGCGTCGCCAGTGTGACCTCCGGGCCGTTGTGGATCACATGGTCGGCGGCGGCCAGGCGTTGTTCGCGCGTGGCCTGCGCAGCGATGATGCGCACCACTTCATCGCGCGCCAAGCCACTGCGCGCCATGACGCGCGCGATCTGCGTTTCGGGCGGGCAATCGACCACCACGACGCGGTCGAGCTGTCCGCGCCAACGCGCCAGCCCTTCGATCAACAGAGGGATGTCGAACACCAGCAGCCGCGCGCCCGCTTGGCGCGCGGCGTCGGCTTGGCGCGCGATGGCCTGGTGCACCAGCGGATGGACGATGGCTTCGAGCCGCGCGCGCGCTTGCGGGTCGCGGTAGATCAGCTCGCGCATTGCCGCGCGGTCGAGCGCGCCGTCCGCGCCAATAAGCCGCGCGCCGAAAGCCTGCGCGATG
>JAIRRE010000002.1 GCA_031256125.1 Burkholderiaceae bacterium | reverse complement strand
ATCACCTTGATGCCGGTCTCCAGCAGCTCTTGCGAGGGCGAGAGTTCGTCGTAAGCCGGCGCCCTGCCGTGAATGGAAGCGGTTTGCGTCTGATCGACCGGGCCGCGCTCGTCCACCGGGTTACCCAGCACGTCCAGAATGCGGCCCAGCGTAGCCTGACCAACCGGCACGGTAATAGTGTCGCCGGTGTTGCTCACCACCATGCCGCGACGCAAGCCGTCGCTGGAGCCTAGCGCAATGGTGCGCACCACGCCGTCGCCGATCTGCTGCTGCACTTCTAGCGTCAGGGTCGAGCCTTCCATTTTGAGCGCGTCATAGACCTGAGGCATGTGTTCGCGCGGGAATTCCACGTCGACCACCGCGCCGATGCACTGAACGATTTTGCCTTGAACTTGTTGTGCCTGAGCCATATTGGTTCCAATCAAAATTGCTGGGGTATTCGGTTTTAATCTGCCGCCGCGCCAGCGACGATTTCCGACAACTCGGTGGTAATGGCCGCCTGCCGGGTCTTGTTGTAAACGAGCTTGAGTTCGTTGATGACGTTGCCCGCGTTGTCGCTGGCGGACTTCATGGCCACCATGCGCGCCGACTGCTCGGATGCCATATTCTCGGCCACCGCCTGATACACCAGCGCCTCCACATAGCGCACCAACAGGTCGTCAATGACTACCCGTGCATCCGGCTCGTAGAGGTAGTCCCACGAATGCCGGCCGCCGCTGGCGGCGGTTTCCTCCTGCATGTGCTGGGCCGACAACGGCAACAGCGGAGCAATGCGCGATTCCTGCCGCATGGTGTTAATGAATTGGGTGTAGGCCAGATGCACAGCGCTCAGTTGGCCTTGCTCATACTGATCAAGCAGCACCTTTACCGGGCCGATCAACCGCTCCAAATGCGGCGTATCACCCAGTTGCACAGTCTCTGCCACCACCCGCGCACCGATGCGGTTCATGAACCCCAGACCCTTGTTGCCGATGGCCACCACATCCACTTCCATGCCTTCGCGCTGCCAGCCCTGCAAACGACTGGTGACTGCTCGCAAAATGTTGGTGTTCAGCCCGCCGCACAAGCCTTTGTCGGTGGTGACCAGAATCAGGCCAACCCGCTTGACATCGTGCCGTTTCATGAACGGATGCACGTATTCCGGGTTCGCCTGCCCCAGATCGGAGGCGATGTTACGCACCTTTTCGGCATACGGGCGCGCAGCCAGCATGCGATCTTGCGCTTTGCGCATTTTGGAGGCGGCCACCATTTCCATGGCCTTGGTGATCTTCTTGGTGTTTTCCACCGATTTGATCTTGCCCCGTATTTCCTTGCCGACGGCCATAAGTCCTGGCTCCTAAACAGTCAGCGCGCCCGTCAGGCGAAGGTTTTCTTGAACGCCTCGATGGCGGCGGTAAGTTCGGCCTCGGCGTCAATGCACAGCTTCTTGAAGGCTTTCTTCTGATCGCTGTCGCTATCCTTGGCGGGTTTGGCATCCCACTTGGCGCCGTTGTTCTCGATGGTCGAGAGCAGGGCTGCGTGCTTGTCGCGCAGCCAAGCGTGCAAACCGGACTCGAACGGAAGGATTTTTTTCACCTCCACGTCGTCCATGTAGCCCTTGTTGACCGCGAATAACGAGGCTCCCATCAGGCTGATGGACAGCGGTGCGTACTGCGGCTGCTTGAGCAGTTCGGTAACGCGCGCGCCGCGGTCAAGCTGTTTGCGGGTGGCTTCGTCCAGGTCGGAAGCGAACTGCGCGAACGCCGCCAGTTCGCGGTACTGCGCCAAGTCGGTGCGGATACCGCCCGACAGGCTCTTGATCCAGCTCGTCTGCGCCGCACCACCCACGCGCGAGACCGAAATGCCGGCGTTAATGGCCGGACGGATACCGGCGTTGAACAAATTGGTTTCCAGAAATATCTGGCCGTCGGTAATCGAGATCACGTTGGTCGGCACGAAGGCCGATACGTCGCCGGCCTGCGTTTCGATGATCGGCAGCGCGGTCAGCGAGCCGGTCTGGCCCTTGATGGCGCCCTGGGTGAACTTCTCCACATATTCGCCGTTGACGCGCGCGGCGCGCTCCAGCAGGCGCGAGTGCAGATAGAACACGTCGCCTGGATACGCCTCGCGTCCTGGCGGGCGGCGCAGCAGCAGCGACACCTGGCGATACGCCACCGCCTGCTTGGACAGGTCGTCATAGACAATCAGCGCGTCTTCGCCGCGGTCGCGGAAGTATTCGCCCATGGTGCAGCCCGAATAAGCCGCCACGTATTGCATGGCCGCCGACTCGCTGGCGGTGGCCGCCACTACGATGGTGTAGGCCATGGCGCCGGCTTTTTCCAGCGCGCGCACCACGTTCTTAACCGACGACGCCTTTTGACCAATGGCCACATAGACGCACGTCATGTTTTGGCCTTTTTGGTTGATGATGGCGTCGATCGCCACCGCCGTCTTGCCGGTCTGGCGGTCGCCGATGATGAGTTCGCGCTGGCCGCGCCCGATCGGCACCATCGAGTCAATAGACTTTAAACCGGTTTGCACCGGCTGGCTGACCGACTGGCGAGCAATCACGCCCGGCGCCACCTTTTCGATCACGTCGGTAAGTTTGGCGTTGATCGGGCCTTTGCCATCAATGGGCTGGCCCAGCGCATTGACCACGCGGCCGATGAGTTCCGGGCCGACCGGCACTTCCAGAATGCGTCCGGTGCATTTGACCGTGTCGCCTTCGGAGATGTGGGCATACTCGCCCAGAATCACCGCGCCGACCGAATCGCGCTCCAGGTTAAGCGCCAAGCCAAAGGTCTGCTGACCATCGGGCGTAGGCGGAAATTCAAGCATTTCGCCCTGCATCGCATCCGACAGGCCATAGATGCGCACGATGCCGTCGGACACCGACATCACCGTGCCCTGGTTGCGCACTTCGGCACTGGCGCCCAGGCCCTCGATGCGGCTCTTGATGAGTTCTGAAATCTCTGCGGGATTGAGTTGCATGACCCGTTCCTGTATTCAAAATGGGATTAATCGAGGGGACTTTCAGGCCGTCAGCGCCGCCTGCATCTGCGCCAGGCGCGCCTTGACCGAGGTATCGAGCACTTCATCGCCCACCGTCACGCGCACGCCTCCGATAAGTTCGGGGACAATCTGCACAGCAGGCTGGAGTTTGTGGCCAAAGCGCTTTTCCAGCGCCGGCAGCAATGC
>JAIRRE010000298.1 GCA_031256125.1 Burkholderiaceae bacterium | reverse complement strand
TCATTGGAGACGCTGGCGGGCGGGACGCGCGCAATTTTGGCGACGATGGCCTCGATTTCTTGCTTGTCGATGGTTTGTTTGCGCTGTTCCGGCGCAACGATACGCTGCGCCGCGCCGGCTTCGTCTATCACGTCGATGGCTTTATCGGGCAAGTGCCGGCCGGTGATGTAGCGGGCCGAGAGTTCAGCGGCCGCCTCCAGTGCCGCGTTGGCGTATTGGATGCCGTGGTGTTTCTCGAAGCGACTCTTGAGACCCTTGAGGATTTCCACCGTTTCGGCCACGGTCGGTTCCACCACGTCCACTTTCTGGAAGCGCCGCGAGAGCGCCGCGTCTTTCTCGAACACACTGCGGTATTCGGTGAAGGTGGTTGCGCCGATGCATTTGAGCTGACCGCTGGAGAGCGCCGGCTTGAACAGGTTGGACGCATCGAGCGTGCCGCCCGAAGCCGCGCCCGCGCCGATGATGGTGTGGATTTCGTCGATGAACAAAATGGCGTTGGGCTTGTCTTTGAGCGCGTTGAGCACGCCTTTGAGACGCTGCTCGAAGTCGCCCCGGTATTTGGTGCCCGCCAGCAGAGCGCCCATGTCCAGCGCATATACCGTAGCTTCTTGCAACACCTCTGGCACCGCGTCCTCGGTAATGCGCCAAGCCAACCCTTCGGCGATGGCGGTCTTGCCCACGCCCGCCTCGCCCACCAGCAGTGGGTTGTTTTTGCGCCGCCGGCACAGGATCTGAATGGTGCGCTCGACCTCGTAATCGCGCCCGATCAGCGGGTCGATCTTGCCATCCTTGGCCAATTGGTTGAGGTTCAGCGTGAATTGCTCCAGAGGGGAGGCTTTCTGGCTTTTTTCGCCGCCGTGTTCCTGCTGCTCCTCGCCGCCGGCGGTCTGGCCCTCGGCGGACTTGGCGTTTTCCGCCGCGTCGCTCTTGCGGATGCCGTGGGCGATGAAGTTGACCACATCCAGCCGCGTTACGCCTTGCTGGTGCAGGTAGTAGACGGCGTGCGAATCTTTTTCGCCAAAGATGGCCACCAGCACGTTGGCACCGACGACTTCTTTTTTGCCGTTGCCGGTCGATTGCACGTGCATGATCGCGCGCTGAATCACGCGCTGAAAACCCAGCGTGGGTTGCGAATCGACCTCATCCGTGCCGGCGACTTGGGGTGTGTTGTCCTTGATGAAGTTGGAGAGCGATTGGCGCAGGTCGTCGATATTGGCCGCGCAGGCGCGCAATACCTCGGCGGCGCTGGGGTTATCCAGCAGCGCCAGCAGCAGGTGCTCGACGGTGATGAATTCATGGCGCTGCCGCCGGGCCTCGGCAAAAGCCATATGGAGGCTGACTTCCAGTTCCTGGGCAATCATGATAAATATGTTCCTCTACGCATGAACGGCTCGACGCGCGTTCATGCAGGCGTTATACCGCGCAAATGACAAGTATGTATCAACAAGTATGTATCGGCGCGCGGCATGTTTGGGAAAATGGGGCAAATTTCAGCAAAATCAACAGAGCGACAACCTTGCCATGATGCGCGCCGCCGGGCGAACACTAGATCAAGCCGCCGGTTCGCACACGCATTGCAACGGATGCCCGGACTGACGAGCCGCTTCCAATACTTGCGCGACCTTGGTGTTGGCTACGTCGCGCGTGTAAATGCCGCAGATGCCCCGGCCATCCAGGTGGATGCGCAGCATGATTTGCGTGGCTGTTTCGCGGTCCTTGCCGAAGTATTCCTGAATTACCACCACCACGAACTCCATCGGCGTGTAGTCGTCATTGAGCATCACTACCTGATAGCGTTGCGGCGGTTTGACTTTCTGCGGCGCTTTTTCAACGATGACCGCGCCGCCGTCCTCATCGGGCGGAGGCGGCGTTGCGGGATGGGTTGGGCGCGGTTGTTTTGGAATCGTTGTCGCCATGGACATGTAGGACATTTTATCGATGAACCGGTTTGCTAATGTAAGTGTTAAAACACATGCGTGAGACTGGGGCATCGGGTTTTCGCAACATCCGACAGGCTTGGCAAGTGCGTGGAAATTGACAAAGCGCGTGCGCTTACGCACACTTGCTTTCGCCCGCAAAAACCAACTGCGGGGGCATTATTCAAACAGGGAGATGAAACATGCCACAAGGACGGGTCAAATGGTTCAACGACCTGAAAGGTTTCGGCTTCATCGAACCGGACGACGGCGGACCGGATGTGTTCGCCCATTTTTCGGCCATCGATATGGAGGGGTTCAAAACCCTCAAAGAAGGCACGAGTGTGTATTTCGAGGTCGAACAAGGCCCCAAGGGTCTATTGGCGCAGCGTATCCGCGCAGTATCCATGGCTACCCCCGTGCCGCCAAATGGGGCGGGCGGGCCAGTCGATGAAACCCTGGCAGATCAAACACCTTGATGCTGGCCAGGATGCCGAAAGCGAAAAGCCCGTTTAACCGAGCAGGCTTTTCGTTGGCTGGGCGCTGGGCAGGCGTGTCGCGGATGACTACTTGCCAGCGGCCGCTTCTTGACGCAGCAGCGCGTAAAGTTCGTCCTTGACGTGCAGTTTTTCCTTTTTGAGCGTTTCGATGTCGCTGTGGATGCCGCTGGCATTGTGATCTTCCAGAGCCAGAATTTCGTGGTCGAGTTGGTTGTGCTTTTCAAACAGACTCAGGAACCGGGTATTGGAACCATCGGCTTTCAGCCGGGTGATAAGGTCGCGGTACTCAGGGAACATATCCTCTCCTAGGGCATGGGGTTGAAATGATAACAAGCCGCGGTTCAACGCGCAGCGGCTGGCCGGCGGCTGAGCAGCGGTTGCAGGAAAACAGCGGCCAGGATGACTGCCACCCCGGCATAGAACCAGCTATCGAGTTGGCGCTGCTCGCCCAGCAGGATGGTGGCCAGCACGATGGCATAGACCGGCTCCAGATTGGTCGCCATCTGTACGCCAAAGGCCGACAGATGCCGTAGCGCCACCAGCGCCAGCGCGAACGGCAGCAGCGTGCAGCCCAACACCAGTACCGCCAGCAATACCGCGTCATGCGGGCTGGGCAGTACGAAAGTGGCGCCAGTATGGGGCAGCAGTGGCGCCAGCAGGGTCAGGAACAACGCGCCCGCGCCCATTTCGATGCAGGTTACGGTCAATGGGTCGGCGTGCGCGATCAGGCGCTTGTTGCAGGCGCCGAACACGGCATCGACCAACGCCGAGAACGCGCCGGCAACAATGCCCAGGCGCATACCCAGCGACACGCCGCCCACCACCATTGCTACTCCCGGCACCACCGCCACGCCCAGCAGCAGTTCGCGTGGGTTGAACCGGCTGCGGGCGATCCACGGTTCCGTTAGCGATAGAAATACCGGCGCCAGCGCGATGCAGATCGCCGCCACCGAGGCATTTGCGAGTTTGATCGAGGTGTAAAAAGCCAGCCAGTGCAGCGACACCAATACGCCAATGCCCGCGTAGGCCCAGCGCAGCCGCGCCGGCATGGCGATCAGACCGCGCCAGACTCGCGGCATAAGCAGTAGCGCGGCGGAGACCAGCAACATACGCCACCACACCAACGGCAGCGCGGGCAGCGTGATGAGCTTGCCCAGAATGGCGGTAATCCCCCACAGCAAAACGCAGAAATGAATCTGCCAGCGGGCCTTGGCAACCGATTGCATGGGTCAAACCTGTGAGATTTCTACGTGTCAATAGGCGGTTCGTCAGCGCGTCCCAGTCATAGCATTAGCGGCAGGCTTTAGCCTTCGGCCACGCAATCGACGTAGTAGCGCGCGTTGCCCTGCGGGTCGGGCATTTCCACCAAACCGTGAATATCGGTCTCGAAGCCCGGACAGATCAATGCCAGGTCACGCGCGAACTTGAGGTAATCGACGATCTTGCGGTTGAATACCTCGCCCGGTATCAACAACGGAATGCCCGGCGGATAGGGGGTAATCAGGCTGGTGGTGATGCGGCCTTCGAGCCGCTCGATTTCCACGCGCTCGGTCTGCCGCCGCGCGATGCAGGCATAGGCATCGGCCGGCCGCATGGCCGGGCGCAGCTCCGACAGATACATGTCGGTGGTTAGGCGGGCAATGTCGTGGCGCGCATATAGCTCGTGCACGTACTGGCACAAGTCGCGCAGGCCCATGCGCTCGTAGCGGCGGTGCTGCTGGCAGAACTCCGGCATGATGCGCCACATCGGGTGATTGCGGTCGTAGTCGTCCTTGAACTGCTGCAAGGCCGTCAACAGCGTGTTCCAGCGACCCTTGGTGATGCCGATGGTGAACATGATGAAAAAGCTGTAAAGACCAGTCTTTTCCACCACCACACCATGTTCGGCGAGGAATTTGCTGACGATGCTGGCCGGGATGCCCGTTTTGTCGAAGCGCCCATCCAGATTCAGGCCCGGCGTGACGATGGTGGACTTGATCGGATCGAGCATGTTGAAGCCCGGTGCCAATTTGCCGAAACCGTGCCAGCTCTTAGATTTGGCGCTGCCGTTCTTGATGATCCAGTCATCGGCCCGTCCGATGCCGGTTTCGGCCAGCTTGTCCGGCCCCCAGACTTGGAACCACCAGTCGTTGTCGCCGTATTCCTGATCGACCTTGCGCATGGCGCGGCGAAAGTCCAGCGCCTCTTGCAGGCTTTCTTCGACCATCGCGGTGCCGCCGGGTGGCTCCATCATCGCCGCGGCCACGTCGCAACTGGCGATGATGCTGTATTGCGGGCTGGTCGAGGTGTGCATCAAATACGACTCGTTGAACAACGCGCGGTCGAGTTTGACCGTTTGCGAATCCTGCACCAGCACATGACTGGCCTGACTGATGCCTGCCAGCAGCTTGTGGATTGACTGCGTGGCATACACCACCGACTGCCGGGGCCGCGCGCGCTTTTTGCCCATTGCGTGGTAGGCGCCGTAAAACGGGTGGAAGGCCGCGTGCGGCAGCCAGGCTTCGTCAAAGTGCAGGTTATCGACGTAGCCGTCAAGCATGTTCTTGATGGTCTCGGTGTTGTAGAGCACGCCGTCATAAGTCGATTGGGTGAGCGTGAGCACGCGCGGGCGTACCTGGTCGGCATCGACGTTTTTCAGCAAAGGATTGGCACGAATCTTGGCCTTGATCGTCTCCGGCTCGAACTCGCTTTTGTG
>JAIRRE010000306.1 GCA_031256125.1 Burkholderiaceae bacterium | reverse complement strand
AGAATCAGCGTGAACTCGACATCCTTGACCGAAGCGCGGATGGTCTGCGTGCGGTCCATCGCCTCCGACACCACCACGCTCGGCGGAATGGCCGCTTTCAGCTTGGGCAGCGCCGCCTTGACGCGATCAACCGTGTCGATGACGTTGGCGCCAGGCATTTTGTAAACCCTCAGCATCACGGTGCGCCCGTCGGTGATCGTGGAATCCGGCGGCGTCGCCCGACCTCTGCCGGCCCAGGCGGCAATTTTGATGTTTTCTGGCCCATCGACGGCAACACCGACATCACGCACGCGGATTGGCGCTCCATTGCGCCAGGCCAGCACCATGTCGTTCCACGGTGCGGCTTTGAGCAACTGATCGTTGGTATAGACGTTGAAAGCCTGATGGTTGCCGTCGATGGTGCCGGTGGGGGCGCTGACGGTCATGTTGGCGATGACGCCGCGGATATCCTCGAGCGACAGGTTTAGCGCCTTGATTTTAGCCGGATCGACCTGAATGCGCACCGCTGGTTTTTGCTGGCCGCCGATATTGACCATGCCAACGCCGTCGAGACGCGAGATTTGCTGGGCCAGCACGTTATCGGCATAATCACTCGCTTCAATCAGTGGCAAGGTCTTAGACTGCACGTCGAGAATCAAAATTGGCGCGTCGGCCGGGTTGATCTTGCGAAAGCTCGGTGCGCTCGGCAGATTCTGCGGCAACTGGCCGGAAGCGGCGTTGATGGCCGTTTGCACGTCCAGGGCCGCGGCGTCGATATTGCGGCTCAACTCGAATTGCAGTGTGATCTGCGTCTGGCCCAGTGAACTGGTCGAGGTCATCTGCGTCAGGCCGGGAATCAGCGAGAATTGGCGCTCCAGCGGCTGGGCGACGTTGGAAGCCATCGTCTCCGGGCTGCCGCCGGGCAGGTTGGCTGACACCTGGATGGTCGGATAATCGACCTGCGGCAACGGCGCCACCGGCAGTATTGGCCAGGCCACGAGTCCGATCAGCAGCACTGCCGCCGCCAGCAGCGTCGTGCCGATCGGGCGTTTGATGAAGGCGGTTGAGATACTCATTGCGCGGTCCTCGGGCCTGCGGCCCTCGGGTCCCCGGCTCTTGGGCCGTTATCGCCGCTTTTGCCGCCATTTTGACTGTTCCCGCTTCCCATCTCGACAACCTGCGCCCCCGGCGTCAGCCGGTACTGTCCATCAACCACGATGCGCTCGTCGGCTAATAAGCCTTGCGTAATCACGGTGGTGTCGCCTTGGCTGTTTATTTCGTCAATCTGGATTGACTGCATACGCGCCTTGCCGTCGGCGTCGATTACATAGGCATACAGTCCGTCCTGGCCGCGCTGCACCGCCGCTGAGGGCGCCGTCAGCGCCTGCTCGCGCTGGCCGAGCACCAGGCGGGCATCAACCTGCTGCCCTGGCCACAGCTTGTGTTGCAGATTGGGAAACTGGCCCTTAAGTGTAATAGTGCCGGTGCTGGCGTCGATCTGGTTGTTCAACAACACCAGATGACCGCTGGCCAGGGTCTCGCCGCTGTCGCGATCGAGCGCCTGTACCGTCAGCGGCGTGGCGCTGGCATGTTGGGCGGCGTTGACTGTCTGAAAGGCCCTTTCCGGCAAGGTGAATTGCACTGCGATTGGATCGATCTGGTTGATGACGACGAGTCCACCGGCGTCGGCCGCGTGCACGATATTGCCAGGATCGACCAGCCGTGCCCCAACCCGGCCGGTGATTGGCGCGGTAATGGTGGTGTAGCTCAGATTGACGCGCGCTAGTTCGATCTGGGCATCGTCATTTTTTACCGCCGCCTGCAACTGACCGACCAGCGCCCGCTGGGTGTCGAGCGTTTGCCGCGTGGTGGCATCTTCTTTGATCAGTGCCTCATAGCGTGTCAAATCGACACGGGCGTTGGCCAGCGTCGCCTCGTCCTTGGCCTTCTGCGCCAGGCTCTGATCAAGCTGGGCCTTGTAAATTCGCGGGTCGATGCGTGCCAGCACCTGCCCGGTCTTGACGTCCTGCCCTTCTTTGAATTCGGCGTTGTCCAACTGCCCGTCGACGCGCGTATGCACCGTCACCGACATGACAGGCGTCACGTTGCCGACGCCAGTGCGTGTAATCGGTACTGTCCGCCGCGTCACCAGCGCTGTGCGCACCGGTACCGGTGGCGGCGGATGTTTGGCCTGGTTCCGTGCCGCCAGCCAGTGCCAGGTCAGCCAAACCAACAGCGCCACGAGGCCGATAAGCACCAGGGCAGTGATCCAGCGTAGCCCAGGAGGCCAGGGCTGGGAACTGGCCGGATAAGCCGGATCCTGGTTAAGCTTGTTGTCTTGAGTATCCATTGTATTGATTTTGTGATCGCTCATTTGTTGGAAGAATTGGCCTGAGCTTTTGCCGAAGTGTTGGGCGTACTCAGCGGCGAGGAAGCACTGCCAGCGACATCGGCCAATTGGCCCACGTCCCAGCCGCCGCCCACGGCCTTGATCAGGGCGACGCTGGCGGCAAACTGGCGGGCGCGTGATTGCAGCACGGCGCGATCAGCGGTCAGCGCCAAAGCCTGGGCTGTGACAACCGCGGTGTAAGGAGCCGTGCCGGCGCGGTACTGCGCCATGAGTACCCGCGCCGCTTCGTGTGCTGCCCGCGCCGCCTCTTCCTGCATGAGGCGCTCGGAGGCCAGATCATTTAATGCCGCCAGATTGTCCTCGACTTCCTGAAAGGCGCTCAAAACGGTCTGCCGGTAACTGGCCGCCGCCTCGTCCAAGGCGGCTCGCGCCTGCCGCACTTGGGCGCTGCGGGCGCCGCCATCAAACAGCGTTTCGGCCAAGGATGCGCCCAGTGCCCAGACCCGGCCTGGTGTCAGAAACCATGGCCCGAAGCCATTACCTTGATAACCACCACTAGCGCTTAGGGTCAGGCTGGGGAAATACGCCGACTTGGCGACGCCGATCTGGGCGTTGGCCGCCGCCACGCGGCGTTCGGCCGCCGCAATGTCGGGGCGGCGCTCTAATAGTTGCGACGGCAGTCCCGGCGGTGTCGTCGGTAACGTGGCCGCCAAGGGCGCGACCGGCAGCGAAAAAGCGCCCGGCGTCTTGCCCAGCAGCACGGCCAGTGCATGTTCGAGCTGGCGCCGCGTCAGATCCAGATCGACGGCCTCGGCCCGCGCCGTGGCCAGTGTATTTTCGGCCAAGGCCACATCGGCATTCGTGACTACGCCGGCGCGGTGCTGCGCCTGGGTCAGCGCCAGCGCCTTCTGATAACCTTCAATGGTGCTGGCATACAGCGCCTCTTGTTCATCGTTCAAACGCAACTGCATGTGGCTATTGACCACCGCCGCCTGCACGGCGAGCCGCGCCGCGGCCAGGTCGGCGGCGCTGGCTTGGGCTTCATCGCCCGCCACTTCCACTTTGCGGCGTACCCCGCCCCACAAATCCGGTTCCCACGACGCTTGCAGCGACCAGGCATGGGAATTGCCCAGCGCCGGTACGCCGTCGATAATCGTGCGCGCCCGTGTGCCCGCAGCGCCGATCCCTATTTGCGGATAGTAGGCGGCGCGGGCGCCTTGCAGCAGCGCCAGCGCCTGCCGGTACTGCGCCTGGGCCTGAGCCAGCGTCTGATTGGCTTGATTGGCTTGGTCGATCAGCGCATCAAGTTGAGAATCGCCATAGGCCCGCCACCAGAGGCCATCGGTCGTGGCGATAGCGGGGCGGGCGGTCGTCCACATCGAGCTTTCTTTGAAAGCGGGCGCGTCAACGCCCGGCGGCGGCATCGGGCGCTGATAGTCTGGCCCCACCACGCATCCCGCCACCCCCAGCGCCAGTAAGACCGTCAGTGCCTGTTTCCAACAACGGCCAAAGGTAAAAAATATCAAATCCATAGAGAGAGATGCTCCCTTCGTTCCAAGCACCGCCTTGATGGGTTATCTTATGATCACGGTTCGAGTTGCATTGTCACCGGCGGGCGGTATCGGTGGCGGGGTGTTATTGCGGTCTCTGCGGTCTGTTTCATTTTGTCCCAATATACATCATCTCGGTACGTTCGTCCTCTGGCGAATTTTGTTGTTTACCATGTGTTTGCGCTCTCATTCCTACGCCAACAAGAATCCCTGGCCGGTATTCACTCTATTTGGAGGCCCTATTCAGCCACTGCCCGTGTTTTTTTACCCAAGCCGATTCTTGATTGATTGACATGAACCTGGAA
>JAIRRE010000266.1 GCA_031256125.1 Burkholderiaceae bacterium | reverse complement strand
GACGATGCTGCGATAGGCGATGGCCTGCGCGCGGGCCTGTCGCGCCTGGGCTTTACGGTCGATTGGTTTACCGACGGTCAGACCGGCTTGGCCGCGCTGCCCGCCGCGCCCTATGACGCGGTGGTGCTTGACTTGAGCCTGCCTCAGCGCGACGGCCTGGACGTATTGGCGCAATGGCGCCGCCAGGGACGCCAGGAGCCGGTGCTGATCCTGACCGCGCGCGACACGTTGGACGACCGGTTGCAGGGGCTGGACAGCGGGGCCGACGACTATCTGGGCAAGCCCTTCGCGCTGGCTGAAGTGGCCGCGCGGCTGCGCGCGCTGATCCGGCGCCGCCACGGCAAGGCCGCGCCGGTGCTTACGCTGGGCCGCATCGTGCTCGACCCGGCGGCGCGCACCGTTACGCGCGGCGGCCAGCCGGTCGATCTGACCGCGCGCGAGGTCGAACTGCTGGAACTGTTCATGAACGCCAAAGGCCGCACGCTACCGCGCGCGGCCATCGAGGAAAAACTTTACGGCTGGGACGACGAGGTCGGCAGCAACACCATCGAAGTCACCATCCACCGGCTGCGGCGCAAGCTCGGCAGCGAGGTCATCCGCACGCTGCGCGGCGCGGGCTACGCGCTGGGCACCGATGGCGGTGATGAGGGTGACGGCAGCAGCGGGGCGGGCCAGCCATGAAGCTGCGCATCGAGAGCCTGCGCGGCCGCCTGATGGTGTGGCTGCTCTCGGGCCTGCTGCTGGTGTGGGCGGCGGCATCCTTGCTGGCTTACAACCATACCAAGCACACCGTCAGTGAACTGTTCGATACGCAGCAAAGCCTGCTAGCGCGCCAGTTGCTCGGCAACGACCTGCCCGCGCTGCTGGGCGACCCGCAACAACTGCCATCCGCCAAACGCCTGCTGCCGTCTGCTCAACGCCGGCGCATTGATTCGGACGCGCTGGCCTTTGCCATCTTCGATCGCGTGGGGCGCATGCGCTGGAGCGACGGCGCCGATGGCCGCGCGCTGCGCTACGCACCTGGCGTTATCGGCTTTGTCGATCAGAACGACAGCGGCCGGCATGGGCACGGCTGGCATGTGCTGTTTTTGTCAGACCCCGAAGGTCAGTTCATCGTCGCCGTCGGGCAGGAAATCGCCCACCGACGCGCCGCCGTGCGCTCGATCGTGCTGGCGCAACTGTGGCCGTGGGCGCTGGTGCTGGCGCTGCTCTCGCCGCTCATTGGCGCGCTCACCGGCGCCCAGACCCGTCCGCTGCGCGAACTGGCGCGCGAGCTGGGTGCGCGCCGGCCAGGCGATGACGCACCCATCGCGCCCGAGCGGGTGGTCAGCGAAGTGCGTCCGCTGATCGTCGCGCTCAACGCCCTGTTCGAGCGCACGCGCCAACTATTGGCGCACACGCGGCGCTTTACGGCCGACGCCGCGCACGAACTGCGCAGTCCGTTGGCGGCGCTGCGCGTGCAGGCCGAAGTCGCGCAACTCTCGGACGACGACCCCGCCGCGCGGCGGCACGCACTCGATCAACTCATGGCCAGCATAGACCGCGCTCACCGGCTGGTCGAGCAGTTGCTAGCGCTTTCGCGGCTGGACCCGCTGGCCGCACTGCCGCAACCTGAACCGGTGGACTGGCGCGCCCTGGCGTGCGCCGCGATCAGCGAAATGCACGATCAGGCCCGGCAACGGCAGGTTGAACTAATACTGGACGATGCCGACGACGTGAGCGCGCTGCCCGCCCAGGGTAACCCCCTGCTGCTGGCGCTGCTGCTGCGCAACCTGCTGGACAACGCGGTGCGCTATGCGGGCAAGGGCGCACAGGTATGGTTGCACCTGAATGTGCACGGCGTCACGGTCGAAGACGACGGCCCCGGCGTCGCGTCCGATCAACTGACGCACATTGGTCAACGGTTCTTTCGCCCGCCCGGCCAGAGCCAAAGCGGCAGCGGGCTGGGCTTGTCGATCGTGCGGCGCATCGCCGCACTGCATGGGCTGGAGCTGACGCTGGGCAATCGCCCCGAAGGCGGCTTTCGCGCGGCGCTGCGGCCCTTGCCTGCCGCCGCCCCGGGAGAGTAATAACATTGCATTTCCCTGCCCGTCAAGGATCGTTCCATGCCCCCAACCCTGCTGCTGCAAACCGTTCTGGCGTTCGTCGTGGCGCTGGGCGTGCTGGTGGCGGCGCATGAGTGGGGCCATTACCGCGTGGCGGTGGCTTGCGGGGTGAAGATCCTGCGCTTTTCAATTGGCTTCGGGCGACCCATCCTGCGCTGGAAGCCGCGCCGCCAGTGGCCCGGGCAGGATACGGAATTTGTTATCGGCGCAATTCCGCTGGGCGGCTATGTCAAGATGCTCGACGAGCGCGAAGGCGAGGTCGCGCCGGAAGAACGGCAGCGCGCTTTCAACACCCAGCCGCTGGTCAAGCGGGCGCTGATCGTTGCCGCCGGGCCAGTGGTCAATCTGCTGCTGGCAGTGGCGCTGTGCACGCTGGTCAACTGGATTGGCGAGCAGGAATTGCGC
>JAIRRE010000156.1 GCA_031256125.1 Burkholderiaceae bacterium | reverse complement strand
GGGCCGAACTGTTGCAGAATTTCGTCGGACGTCATACAGTCTTCCTCCTCGGGTGGAATGCATTGATCCAGTCCATTTTAGAGGGGCGGGCCGTGCGCCGAATGTAATGCGCGACACGCCGGACGTCCCGAAATTTTGCGATTCCAACGGAGTTTTGCGTCATGTCTTACACCATTGATCTTTCGGGCCGCGTGGCCTTTGTCACCGGCGCATCCAGCGGATTGGGCGCGCAGTTCGCGCGTACCCTGGCGCAAGCGGGCGCGGGCGTTGTGCTGGCGAGCCGGCGGCTGGATCGTCTGAAAGACCTGCGCGCCCGCATCGAAGGCGAGGGCGGCGAGGCACACGTCGTGGAGTGCGACGTGACGAACGTGGCTTCGATCCAGGCGGCGGTGGCGCAGGCCGAAGCCGAATTCGGCGCAATCGACATCCTGGTCAACAACTCGGGCGTCTCTACCACCCAGCGCCTTCAGGACGTAACACCCGAAGATTACGACTTCGTGCTCAACACCAACGCGCGCGGCGCGTTCTTCGTCGCGCAAGAAGTCGGCCGGCGCATGATCGCCCGCGCCAAGGCCGCCGCGCCGGACGGTTTTACTGGCGGGCGCATCATCAACATCGCCAGCATGGCGGGCCTGCGGGTGCTGGCGCAAATCGGCATCTACTGCATGAGCAAAGCCGCCGTTGTGCAGATGACGCGCGCTATGGCGTTGGAATGGGGGCGCTTTGGCATTAACGTCAACGCGATTTGCCCCGGCTATATCGATACCGAAATCAACCACGCGCACTGGCAGACCGAACAAGGCCAGAAACTCATCAATATGTTGCCCCGCAAACGTATCGGCGCGCCGCAGGATCTGGACGCGGTGCTATTGATGCTCGCCAGCGACCAGAGCCAATTCATCAACGGCGCGGTGATCGCCGCCGATGATGGGTTTGGGGTGTGAGGGCCGCAACATAACCGCGCAACCAGGGGAGCGGCAAACCAGGACAGGTGTCTGCGGGACGCCGCCGGGCCGTCAGCCTGAACCGAGGGTTCAGGTGGGCGAGGTCAGACCGGCCTTGGGTTCGTCTAACGCGAGACGATCACGCTGACCAGACTATCATTTCCAAGCCCTGGCTCATACGAGCATTGGTTCAAGGCCATATAAAGCCCGGCAGGCCCGCAGACAAGGAGAATTTTAAGGCAACGCCCGATGCAGTCTGCGCCAGTTGGCGTGCCCCGATTTGGGATGTGAGGCGAGGCGGCAGTTGCCAATTCGAAACACAACGCCGCTGGTTGCGGAAACCAATGCCGGAAGTAATTTTGTTTTTAACGGGCGCGTGATGGTGGCTTGGAAAGAAAAACGCCCCGCAAGACCGGAGTCTGCGGGGCGTGGTTCGCTTCGAGTACGAAGGAACAGGCGCTGATCTTCACGTCAGCGCCTCATGCGGGCGGCTTATTTAACCGTCAGCGTGCCTTTCATCACTCCGGCGTGACCGGGGAAGGTGCAGAAATACGAGTACTGCTCGCCTGCCTTGAGCTTGCTGACCGGGAAAGTCACAGAAGTCGTTTCGCCGCCGCCGATCAGCTTGGTGTGGGCAATGATCTTGGGGTCGGCGGGGTTGAGGTAATCCTTGGACGGACCGGCAGCCATGGCCTCAGTGACCACGGCCTGCTCGTCGGCGGCGGTGGTCAGCACCCAGTCGTGACCCATCGCCGCCTTGGCCGCCTTGCCTATGTGCTTGAGCGTCACGGTGAAGTTCTTGCACGAGGCCGGCACGGTCATGCTGGCCTTGTCGTACTGCATGGCGTCATTGCCCGTGATTTCGGTCGAACACTGGTCGGCGGCCATGGCCGCGCCCGACATCAGCAGACCAGCGGCGGTCAGCGCGAACAGGTGAGATTTCTTCATCACATTCTCCTAAGAGTGGTTGGACAGTAAATAAAACTTTTTGCGAATGACCGCTTGCCGCTTGCGCAAACACATGCGTCAAGACGATTACGGGCTACGGCCTCCCCGCAACCTTCCATCATACGCCGCGCTTGATTTGGCGCAAGCGCCAGGGCCGTGGTTGACGAGGTAATGACGATGGGGCAAAGGCGTGCGGCGGCGGGCGTGGTCGGGCATTTGCCGCATACAATCATTCGCTTAAATTGCACCTGAAGCGGTTTTGCAGCCGCTGCTGAGGCGAGAAGCCGTGCCAGCGCAAGTTGCGCTTTTTTCAACGGGGAAACCGATCATCGCATTGCGGCGATTGCCTGCTGGCACCGCTATCAAACCATAGTGTTGCGCGCGTTTTTTGATACCACCACTTCTGACAGCTTCTGACAAGTTCTCTGTGATGAATGCCACTTTTCCCGCCAGTCCCGATCTGGATGCCTTGGTGCACTCAGCCCGCGAGTGCTTTGCGCAGGCGCGCGCCAGTGCCGATCTGGAAAATGCCAAGGCGCAGTTTCTGGGCAAGGCGGGGCGCGTGACGGAATTGATGAAGGGGCTGGCGCAGCTTTCCATCGACGAGAAAAAAACGCGCGGCGCAGCGATCAACCAGGCCAAGCAGGCCATCGAAGCTGCGCTGGCCGAGCGCCGCCAGCAATTGGCCGATGCGCAACTGGCGCAGCAACTCCAGGCCGAGGCGCTGGACGTGACGCTGCCGGGCCGCCAGCGCGGCGCGGGCGGCTTGCACCCGGTGAGTCTGGCGTGGGAGCGCATCGAGCAGATTTTCGGCAGCATGGGTTTTGACGTGGCCGATGGGCCGGAGATTGAGAACGATTGGTTCAATTTCACGGCGCTGGGCAACCCGCCCAACCACCCCGCGCGGTCGATGCAGGATACGTTCTACGTCGATATGAGCGACGAGCAGGGGCAGCCCTATTGCCTGCGCACGCATACCAGCACGATGCAGATCCGCTACGCGACCGCGTATGCGCACCGGCATCTCGATGCCCTGCGGCGCGGCGAAGTCGGTGAAATCCGTGTCATCGCACCGGGCCGCACCTACCGCGTGGATAACGACGCCACGCACTCGCCCATGTTCCATCAGGTCGAAGGGCTGTGGCTGGGGGCTAACGTTAGCTTCAAGGATTTGAAGGTCACGTACCTGAATTTTTGCAAAGCGTTTTTCGAGACCGATGATTTGTTGATGCGTTTTCGGCCCAGCTATTTCCCGTTCACCGAGCCGAGCGCGGAAATCGACATCCAATTTAGCAACGGGCCGCTGGCGGGCAAATGGCTGGAAGTGTCCGGCGCGGGCATGACACATCCGCAGGTGCTGCGCAACATGGGGCTGGACCCGGAAAAATATCAGGGCTTTGCTTTTGGATCGGGCATCGACCGGTTGGCCATGCTGCGCTACGGCGTGGCTGACCTGCGCCAGTTCTTTGAAGGCGACATCCGCTTTCTCGCCCAGTTCCGTTAAGACATTCGATCCCCATCATGCAGTTTCCCGAATCCTGGTTGCGCGCGTTTTGCAATCCGTCCATTTCCACCCAGCAGCTTGCCGATACGTTGACGATGGCGGGGCTGGAGGTGGAGCAGGTGCGCCCCGTCGCGCCGCCTTTTACCGGCATCGTGGTGGGCGAGATCAAGTCCGCCGCGCCCCACCCCAACGCCGACCGCCTGCGGGTGTGTCAGGTGGATGCGGGGCAGGGCGCGTTGCTTAACATCGTTTGCGGCGCGCCCAACGCCCGCGCGGGTATTCGCGTGCCATGCGCGCTGGTCAGCGCCGAGTTGCCGCCGGGCGAAGATGGCAAGCCTTTCCGCGTTAAGGCCAGCAAACTACGCGGTGTGGAAAGCCACGGCATGTTGTGCTCGGCGCGCGAACTGGGCATTTCCGAAGACCACGGCGGCCTGCTGGAACTGGCCGCCGATGCGCCGATCGGGCAAGACGTGCGCGGCGTGCTGCATCTGGACGATGCACTGCTCACGCTCAAGCTCACGCCCAATTTGGGCCATGCGCTTAGTGTTTATGGCGTGGCGCGGGAACTTTCCGCGCTAACTGGCGCGCCGCTGGCAACGCCCGCGTTTACGCCGGTGTCCGCGACCAGCGACGAAGTGCTGCGCGTTCAAGTCTCCGCGCCCGATTTGTGCGGGCGCTTTTCGGGCCGCGTGATCCGGGGCCTGAACCCCGCCGCGCCCACGCCCACCTGGATGGTCGAGCGTCTGGCGCGCTGCGGTCAGCGCAGCGTCAGCGCGCTGGTGGATATTTCCAACTACGTGCTGTTTGAATACGGGCGACCCACGCACATCTTCGACCGCGACAAGATACAGGGTGGGCTGGACGTGCGCTGGGGCCGCCAGGGCGAACAACTCAAGCTGCTCAACGGCAACACCATCACGCTGGACGAAACAGTGGGCGTAATCGCCGACAGCGCCACCAGCGCGGTGGAATCCCTGGCGGGCATCATGGGGGGCGACGCCACATCGGTGACCGACGCCACCACCAGCGTTTACGTGGAAGCCGCGTTCTGGTGGCCGCAGGCCGTAGCCGGGCGTTCGCGGCGCTACAACTTTGCCACCGAGGCCGGGCACCGCTTCGAGCGCGGCGTCGATCCCGGCACCACCGCCGCGCACCTGGAATACATCACACGGCTGATCCTGGACATCTGTGGCACGCCGCAAACCGTCTGCGGCCCGGTCGATGACCAGCAGCCCAATCCGCCCCGACCTGAGCCGATTACTTTCCGTGTTGCGCGCGCGACGCAAATCATCGGTATGCCGATTACCGGCGAACAATGCGCCGGCGTATTCCGGCGGCTGGACCTGCCGTTTACTGAAAACGACGGCATCTTTACCGTCACGCCGCCCGCCTACCGCTTCGATTTGACGCTCGAAGCCGACCTGATCGAGGAGGTGGCGCGCCTCATCGGTTACCAGAATCTGCCCGAAACGCCGCCGCTGGCGCCCATCGCGCCGCGCGTGCCGCACTCGGATCGCATCGGGCCTTTCGCGCTGCGGCGCGCGCTGGCTGGGCTGGGGTATCTGGAAACGATCAACTTCAGCTTTGTGCCCGAAGCCTGGGAGCGCGATCTGGCGGACAACCGAAACCCGATCCGCTTGCTCAATCCGCTGGCCAGTCAGATGGATGTGATGCGTTCTTCGCTCGCCGGTTCGCTGTTGTCGGTTCTCAAATACAACCTCGACCGGCGCGCCGAGCGCGTGCGCGTGTTTGAACTGGGGCGCGTGTTCCGGCGCGACCCGGCGGTCGTTACCAGCGATGCCAATCTGCGCGGCGTTGCGCAGCCGCTGCACGTGGCGGGCCTGGCTTGGGGGCCGGTGGCGCGGCAAGGCTGGGCGGGCCGCCAGCCGCAGGCGGATTTTTACGATGTCAAGGGTGACGTGGAAACGCTGTTGGGCGCGAGCC
>JAIRRE010000148.1 GCA_031256125.1 Burkholderiaceae bacterium | reverse complement strand
TGCTCGCGCGCGGCGGCGCGGCGGCCGTGGCGGCGGTCGCCGATCTGACAGCGCCGGAACTCATCGCCCGGCTGCAAAAGCTCTGCCACGATTTGATGGCCGCACAAACCGGCGCCGCGCCGCGCTTTTTTGCCGCTGCCGATTTGCCGCGCTTACCCGCAAATCCGCGCCAGATGATGCAACTGACCCGTTGGGCCAAACAACTGGCGCAGGAAGCGCGCGTGGCTGAACACCCTTTCAACGCGGGGTTGACTACGGAAGCGCTGGTTAGCTCAGCCCAGACCGCTTTGAGGCAACGCTGAGCAATTCATCATGGTCACCCGCGTCACCGGCGAACCGGCCTACGTGCTGCACCGCCACGATTGGAGCGAATCCAGCGTCATCGTGGAAGCCTTCACGCGACACCACGGCCGTATTGCGCTGGTCGCCCGTGGCGCTAAAAAACCCAGTTCCAACTTTCGCCCTGTGCTGTTGCCCATGCAGGCGTTGCTGCTAACCTGGTCGGGCGATGCCGAAATCCGCGCCCTGAAAGGCGCCGAATGGGGCGGCGGGCCGGTCATGCCTACCAGTTCGCGCGGCGGCGATGCGCTGCTGGCGGGCTACTATGCCAGCGAATTGATATTGCGCCTGCTGGCGCGCGATGATCCGCATCCCCGCCTGTTCGACGGCTACGCGCAACTGATGCACGCGCTCGCCGCGCCGCAAGCGCAGCCACGGCGCACCGCCGGATTGCGCGCCTTTGAACTGCTGCTGCTGCGCGAAGCGGGCCTGCTACCGGCGCTCGACGTAGCCACGCTGACGCTTGCGCCACTAGAGGCCGACGCGCCCTACCACCTGTCGCCCGAAGGCGGTTTGCTGGCAAGCGATAGCGAGGATGCGGGTACGTCCGGGTTGCCCGGTCGCTGTTGGCTGACGCTGGAAAGCGCTTTGACCGACGCTACGCCCTTCCCCGCTTTGCTGGCGGCCATCGAACCGTGGCTGCCGCGTGAGCGCGCCCAACTGCGCCGCCAATTGCGTGCCTGGCTGGATATCCATTGCGGCGGCCAGGCGCTCAAGACCCGTGAGTTGTTGCACGGCTTGCAAACGCTATGGGCGCCATGAGCAACGCGCGCTTAAACGAAGCGAAACGCCTCAAACCGGGATGCGGCGACCGCGCGGGGCTTGTTCAGCGTTGCCTTAACACCGCACGTGCAAACCCGTGGAAAACACAATTTCAGTGAACAATCCTGGGGAAAATTTTCAGCATAACCCGCTCCAACCCAGTCCCCGTCAGGGCCTGTGAGGTGGTGGTCGAAATTTAAGCATCGGCCCAAATGAGATGTTGCGCCCACTGATACGGCGGCCATCGCGCGGCGCGCAAGGTGTGATTGCATTCCGTCAGAAACATCTTGTACTCCCTTAGGCCGCGCAGGGCAAGCCGCTTCGGGCTACGCCCTACGCAGCTTGCTCTGTGCAAATCAATCCAGGAGAAAGGAGCAATACGGAAAAGTTATCCACAAGTCAGACTAAAAATCTGGCTGTCGTTCCTGGCTCAATTTTTAACTGGCCGCAACACACAACACCAAATTACCGGCAAGCCAATAGCTGTGCTTGGATTGATCCAGACAAAAAAAGCCCCAGTCCGGGAAAGGACTGGGGCTTGAAGTCCACCTGTTTTCAAGGGTGGAGGAGACAACCAGAGTGACGAGAAGAAGAGCAATCTCGCGGTCTCGTCACTTCAGCGACAAGTATTGTAACACCAAATCGCTTGTTTTTTGCGCCGTGTCAAATTTACAGCGTTCAGCAAGGATGGAACCTCGCGCAAGCACCATCGCGCGCGCCATGCTGTGCGCGCAACAGCGCTATTGATGCAGCCCCCGCTCATCAGGCTCGTCGGTGGAAACGCTGATAACGCTGGTGGGCAAGCCTTTGGCCTTGCGCCAAGCGTAAACGACATAGCCGCTTAGGCCGTAAATGACGGCTATCGTGAACAACACCCGCGGCGGGTCGATGTTGATGAGCGCGATGAAGATGACGATCAGGACAGTCGCGACAAAAGGCATGGTTTTACGCCCGCTGATGTCCTTGATGCTGTAAAACGGCGTATTGGTTGTCATGGTTAGCCCAGCGTAGAGCGTAATAACAAACATGATCCATTCCACCGCGTGCCAGGACAAAATGCCGGCTGGCTGACCCGATACGCCGCCGTTGAAGCTGTTTATCAGCCAGACGAAGTTCACCACCAGCCCCGCCGCTGGTGGCGAGGGCAGGCCCTGGAACCAGCGTTTGTCCACCACGGCAGTGTTGACGTTGAAGCGCGCCAGCCGCAGCGCCGCGCAGGCGCAATAAACGAAGGCCGCGATCCAGCCCCAACGGCCCAACCCTTTGAGCGACCATTCATACGCGATGAGCGCCGGCGCGGCGCCAAAGGACACCATATCCGCCAGCGAGTCCATCTGCTCGCCGAACGCGCTTTGCGTGTGCGTCATGCGCGCCACGCGGCCATCGAGGCTGTCGAACAGCATGGCAGCGTAGATGCCCAGCGTAGCCAAACCGAAATGCCCATCCATCGCCATCACGATGGCGTAAAAGCCACCGAACAACGCCGCCAGTGTGAACAGGTTGGGCAGCATGTAGATACCCTTGCGACGCGAGCGCGGCAAGGCGGCGGGCAGATCTTCGTCTTCTTCGACGAAATCGTGAGGTTTGAAATCAGGCAACCGTGAGTTCATCTGGGCTAGTGTAAATGACGGTCACATGAAAAAAGGCCACGCAAACGCGTGGCCTTGCGGACAAAGCGGTTCAACCGCCATTCTTCCTCAGTTTTTGTTTTTGTCCACCAGCTTGTTGGCGGCGATCCACGGCATCATGGCGCGCAGTTTGCCGCCGACCTGCTCGATGGAGTGCTCGGCCATCAAGCGCCGGCGCGAGGTCAGCGTGGGCGCGCCAGCGGCGTTTTCCAGGATGAAGCTCTTGGCGTATTCGCCGGTCTGGATGTCTTGGAGTATTTGGCGCATGGCGGTCTTGGACTGATCGTTGACTACTCTCGGCCCCGACACGTATTCGCCGTACTCGGCATTGTTGGAGACCGAGTAGTTCATGTTGGCGATGCCGCCCTCGTAGATCAGATCGACGATCAACTTGAGTTCGTGCAGGCACTCAAAATAGGCCATTTCGGGCGCGTAACCGGCTTCCACCAGCGTCTCGAACCCTGCCTTGACCAGTTCCACCGTGCCGCCGCACAGCACCGCCTGCTCGCCGAACAGGTCGGTTTCAGTTTCTTCGCGGAAAGTGGTTTCGATGATGCCCGCGCGTCCGCCGCCATTGGCCATCGCATACGACAGCGCCAGGTCGCGCGCCTTGCCGGTCTTGTCCTGCGCCACCGCGATCAGGTGCGGCACGCCGCCGCCCTGTTTGTAGGTGTTGCGCACCGTGTGGCCGGGCGCCTTGGGCGCGACCATCCACACGTCCAGATCGGCGCGCGGCGCCACCTGGCCGTAGTGCACGTTGAAACCGTGTGCGAATACCAGCGACGCGCCAGCCCGGATATTGGGCGCGATCTGCTCGCGGTAAACCTGCGCGATCTGCTCGTCGGGCAGCAGAACCATCACCACGTCGGCCTGCTTGGCGGCCTCGGCCACCTCGGCGACCTTCAGGCCCGCTTGCTCGGCCTTGGCCCAAGAAGCGCCACCCTTGCGCAGGCCGACCACGACCTTGACGCCGCTGTCGTGCAGATTCTGCGCGTGCGCGTGGCCCTGGCTGCCGTAGCCGATGATGGCGACCGTCTTGCCTTTGATGAGAGACAGATCGCAATCTTTGTCGTAAAAAACTTTCATAAAGGTGCTCCTGAAAAATGCTTGATGAAAAGAAAAGGAAGGGTTCTTATACCCGCAGCAGCCGTTCGCCGCGGCCGATGCCACTGCCGCCCGTGCGCACGGTCTCCAGAATCGCGCTGCGGTCGATGGCCTGCAAAAAGGCATCGTGTTTGGCCTGGTCGCCGGTCAACTCGATGGTGTAGCTCTTGTCGGTCACGTCGATGATATGGCCGCGGAAAATGTCGGCCATGCGCTTCATTTCCTCGCGTTCCTTGCCGACCGCGCGCACCTTAACCATCATCAGTTCGCGCTCGATATAAGCGCCTTCGGTCAGGTCCACCACCTTGACCACTTCGATCAAACGGTTGAGGTGCTTGGTGATCTGTTCGATGACCTCGTTCGACCCGGTGGTCTGGATCGTCATGCGCGACAGGCTCGCATCTTCCGTGGGCGCCACGGTAAGCGACTCGATGTTGTAGCCACGGGCCGAAAACAGCCCCACCACGCGGGAGAGCGCTCCCGCTTCGTTTTCGATCAAAACGGCAATGATGTGTTTCATGATTTCGATTCCTCTTTTCACTCGCCTGCCCCCGCGCCGGAAAGCGACGGGCTTGGCGAACAATCGATTCGTCCAGGGTCAATGCGGGAAACAAGGGTAAACCGCCAGTTCCCCGCGCTTTGCACTTTACAGATCCTCCGCTCCCAGCAGCATTTCGGTAATACCTTTGCCGGCCTGCACCATCGGAAAGACGTTTTCGGTCGGGTCGGTGCGGAAGTCCATGAACACCGTGCGGTCCTTGAGCTTGCGCGCTTCGCGCAGCGCCGGTTCGATGTCCTGCGGCCGCTCGATGAGCATACCCACGTGCCCATACGCTTCGGCCAGTTTGACGAAGTTGGGCAGCGCGTCCATGTAGCTCTGGCTGTAGCGGCCCGCGTATTCGATCTCCTGCCACTGCCGCACCATGCCCAGGTAGCGGTTGTTGAGTGAGACGATCTTGATCGGCGTGTTGTATTGCAGACAGGTGGAAAGCTCCTGTATGCACATTTGCACCGAGCCTTCGCCGGTAACGCAAAACACTTCGCTTTGCGGGCGCGCCAGCTTGATGCCCATGGCGAACGGCACGCCCACCCCCATGGTGCCCAGACCGCCGGAATTAATCCAGCGCCGCGGCTGGTCGAACTTGTAGTACTGCGCGGCCCACATCTGGTGCTGCCCCACATCGGATGTGATGTAAGTATCGGTATCGCGGGTCAGGTTCCACAGCGTTTCGATCACGCGCTGGGGCTTGACCACATCCTTGTTGTCGCGGTCGTAATCCAAGCACCGGCGCCCGCGCCACTGTTCGATTTGCGCCCACCAGGCCGCCAGCGCCTGCTCGTCGGGCTTGGCGGCGCTTTCGCGGATCATGTCGGCCAGATCGGCCAGCACATCTTTCACGTCGCCGACGATGGGCACGTCCACCTTCACCCGCTTGCTGATCGACGAGGGGTCGATGTCGATGTGGATGATCTTGCGGTCAGCTTGCATGAAGTGCTTGGGATTGCCGATGACCCGGTCGTCAAAACGCGCACCCACGGCCAGCAGCACGTCGCAGTGTTGCATGGACATATTGGCTTCATAAGTGCCGTGCATACCCGGCATACCTAGAAAGCGCCGGTCGGTGCCGGGGAAGGCGCCCAGCCCCATCAGCGTGCTGGTCACGGGGAAACCCAGCGCATCGACCAGCGCGCGCAGTTGGTTGCTGGCATTGCCCAGCACCACGCCGCCGCCGGTGTAGAGATAGGGGCGCTTGGCCGCCAGCAACAACTGCATGGCTTTGCGAATCTGGCCGGCGTGCCCTTTCCTGACCGGGTTGTACGAGCGCATGGGAACGTTATCGGGATAGCCCTCGAACGCCGTCTTGGCGAACGACACGTCCTTGGGAATGTCGATCAGCACCGGGCCGGGGCGGCCCGAGCGCGCAATGTGGAACGCTTTCTTGACCGTTTCGGCCATCTTGCGCACGTCCTTGACCAGGAAGTTGTGCTTGACTACCGGCCGCGTAATGCCCACCGCGTCGCATTCCTGAAAAGCGTCCTGCCCGATGTAGCCGGTAGGCACCTGCCCGCTGATGATGACAATCGGGCTTGAATCCATATAGGCCGTGGCGATGCCCGTCAGCGCGTTGGTTACGCCTGGGCCGGAGGTCACCAGCGCCACGCCCACGTCGCCCGTAGCGCGGGCATAGCCGTCGGCGGCGTGCACGGCGGCCTGTTCATGGCGCACCAGTACGTGCTGGATGTTGCTTTGCTTGTACAGCGCGTCATAGATGTGCAATACCGCGCCGCCAGGATAGCCCCAGACGCGCTCCACGCCTTCGGCCTGCAAGGCCTTGATGAGAATTTCCGCGCCGCGCAGTTCCTGCGGCGCCTCGTCTGTTGCCGCTGCGGCGGAGGTCGCTGCCGATTCGGCCTTGTTACTGCTATTCATGATGATGAACCTTTCGAGAATTTCTCTACGGAAAAACCTTGGGTGCCCCTCGCCAGCCCTTGTGGAGCCGCGTCAGAACTTGAGACCACACGCCACGAACCGGAACTTATCGGCCCTGCGGTGACCCGTTTGCCTTGTGGAAGCATGCATTATGCACCCCCAACGCGATGAAATCAATGTATTTCGCGTCAGGGCAAGGCGCAAACCGCAGCAATATCCGCAGGTATCGCGCGGATTTGCAACGCCGCCATGACGTGAAAGACTCGATTTCATGTTCAGGTATTTGCGAGACAACATACTGGGATTAGTCGCTCCAACGTCAGGCAGCAGCGCAATCGGGGCGCGAATGGCCGCGCGGCGTAATTGGCAAGCTGTTGAATATGCTGCACAATCTTCGCAGCCGGTCGGCAAAAACCTCTCATACTCATTGACCCTTCCGGAGAAGTCGCACCGTGTCGCTACCTGGAACGGGCACGGGCCCCCGAATTCTCTCCAAACGGTTCTGCCGCTGGCCTGGTCGAGGCCGTGAAATTTTGAACTTTCCGACGAAATGCCCTATTTGTCCGACGAACTGCTACCCCTGTCCGACGAACGGTGAACTTGCGAGCGAATTCTGCTTTAAATTATGGGGCATGGCGTGAGGACTTGTGTTGGACTGGAGAAAGCCTCCAGGCCGCCCAAGTCCGATCACAAGGTTCAAACCCTCCAGGAGACCTATCCATGACACAAAACACTATGGTCAACAACCAGGCGACCCATGTAACAACCAGGCTAACAGGGCCGACGGCGCTTTTTGCGGTGTTGCCAGCCGCCACCGCCGTTCCGGGGAGGGCTGCGGCACTAACACCCGCCAGCGGTGGCGGCAGCCGGCCCGGTGCGGGCGGCGCGCAGTTGCAAATCAGCCTGGATAACGGCCTTACTTGGCAAAACGTCGCGGCGGCAGCCACCGATGGCTCGGCTTGGAGCCATGCAAGCCATACGCCGCTGGTCACAGGCGCGCACAACGTTCTGGCGCGCGTGGTGGCCGTGGCGAGCCAGCCCGCGCCCGAGCCGGTACGGGCGGCAGCGGTACACCAGGCCCGGCAACATATTCTTCGGCGTGTGTTCCTGATTCCTTCCGTGCCACTGGCCGGAAATCGGGGGCTGTTATTCCAGCATTGAAATTATCAACGCCAACTCCGGTCTTTCTTTTTCAACGGTGAAAAAAATAAATACCTCGCCCTGAACAATTCCATTTTCCAACGAGCGTGATTTTCCAAGGTTTGTCAGAGAGGATCAAACGCTCAATAGCATACAGCATCAAGCAAACGTATCGGGCGCAAAAAATCTCGTATCCCGCACGATTACGTGGTTTATACGGCTGCCTGACAAACAAGGCTGGATTGGAAAAAGCCGCAAGACGAGACGGTGTTGCGGCTGGTGCCGCGAATTCCACAGGGCTGCTAAACCCGGCTGCTGTTTTTTGCAGCTGCGGGGTGTATTGTGCCTGATCGGCAAGGCGTTTGCAACAGGTGATCTGCAAGTGGATGCGGCGGCCGACAAGCTGAGCAAGCTTGACGCTGCGCTGGTCAACCCCGAATCCCTGATGCCCAGGCTGGGCGAATATCTGCGGGGCAGTACCAGAGATCGGGTCAAAACCATGCGCGCGCCTGACGGTTCGCCTTGGGCACCGTTGTCGCCGCTCTACCAAAAGAGCAAGCGGCAGAACAAGGACAAAATTTTGACCTTGCGCGGGTATCTGGGAAACCAGATCGCCGTTCAATTTGAAGGCCGCGATACGGTACCAGTGGGAAGCAACCGGGTTTATGCCCGCATTCACCAGTTCGGCGGCGTGATCAAACCCCGGCGTGCCAAGGCGCTACGAATAGGAGGAAATTTGCGCGGCTCTGCCAAAATTCCAGCACGCCCGTTTCTGGGGCTGTCACGCGAAGACCATCAAGAGGTCATCGCCATCACCAAAGACTGGCTGGAACAACAAATCGGCTGAGTGCCTGGCCGGAGAACCGGACTACAACTGACCCGTGTCGCGTGTTTCACCGTAGGAAAAGCGTTTGCAGTCCTGTGTCCCCTGTTATCCCCGAACTTCCCTGTACATCCCGATTTATCGCACCCCCCACCCGGTATTTATCTCACTCCTGTTTATTTTGCCTACTAAATCCATGATGATCACTCTTTATTGACTCTTGCTGAAATCTTCAGCAAAAGTGTTGAACACCGTGCTCGCTTTTACTCCGGCACTACCCCTATAGGTGGCTCAATTTCTCTCAGGCAACAACAAAGCGGCATGCTGTCGATCAACCACTTTGGCTTGGTTTTGCCAGAGACGCCTTTTAGCGGTGTGAAAGACTCGGGCTACTGCTCCGAAGGCGGTCCGGAGGCACTGGATGCCTATTTGGTGACCAAGTTCGTTACAGAAATGGTGTTAAAGCGGTGGGCCAGCCCGTAGCACGGCGGGCGGGAGATAAAGCGCCTGCCCTGTCCCGCAGCCGACTGGGACGGCATTGACGCAGCCGCCCTGCGTGCCAAAATTCCAAGGATACCGAAGGAGATGATGTAATGGATTTGGCTTTCACCCCTGAAGAACTGAAATTTCGCAACGAAATTCGCGCCTGGGTCAAGGACAACCTTCCGCCGGAAACCGCCAGCAAAGTCCATCAAGCCCAGCGCCTGACGCGCGAGGATATGCAGCGCTGGGCCAGGATATTGGGCAAAAAAGGCTGGCTCGGCTACGGTTGGCCACGTGAATTCGGCGGCCCCGGCTGGACGCCGGTACAAAAGCATTTATTCGAGGAAGAGTGTGCCTTGGCCGGCGCGCCGCGCATCGTGCCCTTCGGGCCGGTGATGGTGGCGCCGGTCATCATGGCCTATGGCACCCCGGCACAGCAAAAACGCTTTCTACCGGGCATCGCCAGCGGCGAAGTGTGGTGGAGTCAAGGGTATAGCGAACCGGGTTCGGGTTCCGATTTGGCTTCGCTGCGCACGCGCGCCGAGCGCAAGGGTGACAAATACATCGTCAACGGTCAGAAGACCTGGACCACGCTGGGCCAATACGGCGAGTGGATGTTTAATCTGGTGCGCACCAGCACGGAGGGCAAACCGCAAACGGGCATCAGTTTTTTGCTGATCGACATGAAATCGCCCGGCATCGAGGTGCGGCCGATCCATCAGATGTCGGGCGCGTCGAACTTCAATGAGGTGTTCTTCACCGACCTCGTCGTTCCAGACGCGCAGCGGTTAGGCGCGCCCGGCGCCGGCTGGAAAGTGGCAAT
>JAIRRE010000093.1 GCA_031256125.1 Burkholderiaceae bacterium | reverse complement strand
ATTTGGTGCCATTCGGCGAATTCCTCCCGCCGCTGTTCAAGTGGTTCGTGCGGGTGAGGAACATTCCGCTGGGCGATTTCACCCGTGGGCCGCTGGTACAGCCGTCCTTCATCTGGCATGGCGCGCGCCTGGCGCCGACCATTTGCTACGAAGACCTGTTCGGCGAGGAGCTGGCGGCGCGCTTTGCCGATCCGGCAACCGCGCCGACGGCACTGGTCAACATCAGCAATCTGGGCTGGTTCGGCGACACGGCGGCGCTGGATCAGCACCTGGCGATCAGCCGGATGCGCGCGCTGGAGTTCGAGCGGCCCGTGTTAAGCGCCACCAACACCGGCGCCACCGCCATCATCGACGCGCAAGGGCGCGTTACGCAAGCGCTGCCCTACGCCACGCGCGGTGTTTTAACCGGCCAGTTCAGCGGCGAAACGCGCATCACGCTCTATGCGTGGTGGGCCTCGCGCTGGGGCTTGGTACCGCTGTGGGCCGTGTGCCTGGTGATCGTGGCCGCCGCATTCGTGATGCGCTGGCGCGCTACGCGCCGAGCCTGGCTTTGATTAGCGCATTAACCTGCTGTGGATTGGCGCGGCCTTTGCTGGCCTTCATTACCTGACCGACCAGCGCGTTGAACGCCTTGTCCTTGCCCGCCTTGAACTGTGCCACGTTGTCCGGGTTGGCGGCAATCACCTCATCGACGATTTTCTCCAGCGCGCCCGCGTCGTTCATTTGCTGCAAACCCTTGGCGGCAATCACGGCATCCACGTCCTGCCCCTCGCCCGCCCACAGCGCGTCGAACACCTGCCGCGCGGCGGCGTTGGAAATGGCGCCGCCCGCCACGCGCTGAAGCAGCAGCGCGAGCTGGCCGCTGCCCACCTTGGCCGCTTCGATCCCGATGCCTTCAGCGTTAAGCCGCCGCGAGACCTCGCCCATTACCCAGTTGCTAACCAGCTTGGGCTGGCCGCTGACTTGCGCGGCCTGCTCGAAGTAGGCCGCCATGTGCGGCGATTGCATCAGTTGCGCCGCGTCGTATTCCGGCAAGCCATAGTCGCGCACAAAGCGCGCCGCCATGTGCTGCGGCAATTCGGGCATCTGGCTTTTTACGCGCTCCACCCACTCCGGTTCGATCACCAGCGGCGGCAGGTCGGGGTCGGGAAAGTAACGGTAATCGGCGGAATCTTCCTTGCTGCGCATGGCGCGCGTTTCGCCCGTGTCGGGGTCGAACAGCACCGTGGCCTGCTCGATGGCGCGGCCTTCTTGCAGTTCCGCGATCTGCCAGCGAATCTCGTAATCGATGGCCTGCTGCATGAACTTGAAGCTGTTGAGGTTCTTGATCTCGCGGCGCGTACCCAGCGGCGCGCCGGGCTGGCGAACCGACACGTTGGCGTCGCACCGGAACGACCCCTCCTGCATGTTGCCGTCGCAAATGCCGATCCACGTCACGATCTGGTGCAGCGCCTTGGCATAGGCTACCGCTTCATCGGACGAGCGCATGTCCGGCTCGGTCACGATCTCCAAGAGTGGCGTGCCGGCGCGATTCAGGTCGATGCCTGACTGGCCGCCTGGCGCGCCTTCGTGCAGCGATTTGCCCGCGTCTTCCTCCAGATGCGCGCGCACCAGGCGCACGGTCTTTTTCTCGCCTTCGACGAAGAACGCCACTTCGCCGCCCTGCACCACCGGAATCTCGAACTGGCTGATCTGGTAGCCCTTGGGTAGATCGGGATAAAAGTAATTCTTGCGCGCGAACACGCTGCGCGGCGCGATGCGCGACCCCAGCGCCAGCCCGAGTTTGATGGCGCATTCCACCGCCTGCCGGTTCATCACCGGCAGCGTGCCCGGCAGCGCCAGATCGACCGCGCAAGCCTGCGTATTCGGCTCCGCGCCAAAAGCCGTGGCGGCGCGGCTGAAAATTTTGCTGCGCGTTTGCAACTGCGCGTGCGTCTCGAAGCCGATCACGACTTCGTAGCCGTGGATGAGTTGGTCCGTCATGTCACACCCCTTCCGGCGCGCGCAAATGCCAATCGGTCGCCTGCTGCAAGCGGTGCGCCACCTTGAGCAACCGGGCTTCGTCCAGATAGTTGCCGATCAGTTGCAGGCCCACCGGCAGGCCGTGGCTGAAACCGGCGGGCACGCTCATGCCCGGCAGGCCGGCCAGCGAGGCGGGCAGGGTGTAGATGTCGGCCAAATAGTCGGCCACCGGGTCGCCGCCGTGCTCCCCAATCTTCCACGCGGTGGTCGGGGCCACCGGGCCGGCGATCACGTCGCATTGCTGGAACGCCTGCTGAAAATCCTGGGCGATCATGCGGCGGATTTTTTGCGCTTGCAGGTAGTAAGCGTCGTAATAGCCGTGCGAGAGTACATACGTGCCGGTGATGATGCGGCGCTTGACCTCGTCACCGAACCCTTCGGCGCGCGTTTGCTCGTACATCCCGGCCAGGTCGCGATAGTCCTGCGCGCGATGACCGAACTTGACGCCGTCGTAGCGCGACAGGTTGGACGAAGCTTCCGCCGGGGCGATGATGTAATAAACGGGAATGGACAGCGCGGTGCGCGGCAGCGCAATGTCGATGCGCCGTGCGCCCAGTTTTTCGAGCTGCGCCAGCGCGCTTTCGACGGCCTCGCGCACGCCTTCATCCAGCCCTTCGCCGAAAAATTCGCGCGGCACGCCGATGCGCAGGCCGTCGATGCTGCCGTTCAAGCACGCGGCAAAGTCTTCGACGGGCGCGTCGAGCGACGTGGAATCGTGTTCGGGATCGGGACCACACATGGCCGAGAGCAGCCAGGCGCAATCTTCGGCGGTACGCGCCAGCGGCCCGGCCTGGTCGAGGCTGGAGGCGTAGGCGATCATGCCGTAGCGGCTGGCGCGCCCATAGGTGGGCTTGATGCCGGTCAGCCCGCAAAACGAGGCGGGCTGGCGGATCGAGCCGCCGGTGTCGGTGCCGGTAGCGGCGGGCGTGAGCAGCGCCGCCACCGCCGCCGCGCTGCCGCCCGATGAACCGCCGGGCACGCGCGCCGTGTCCCACGGATTCTTCACGGTGCCGTAAGCGGAGTTCTCGTTGCCCGACCCCATCGCAAATTCGTCGCAATTGAGCTTGCCCAGTGTCACCATGCCGGATTCAGCGAGTTTGCTGGTTATCGTGCTCTCGAAAGGCGAGCAGTAACCTTGCAGCATCTTCGATCCGGCGGTGCTCGGAAAGTCTTTTGTCACGAAGATGTCTTTGTGTGCAATGGGTACGCCGGCCAAGCGCGGGGCGTTGCCCTGGGCCAGCCGCGTATCGGCGGCGCGTGCCTGCCGCAAAGTTACGGCCTCGTCGGTGGCCAGGAACGCGCCCACATCCGCATGGGCCGCGATGCGCGCCAGGTAATGGCGCGCAACTTCTTCGGCGGAAACTTCGCGCGCGCGCAGCTTGGCCGCAAGCTGCGTGACGGTGAGTTGGTGCAGTTCGCTCATCGGCATCATTCGATCACTTTCGGCACCAGGAACAGCCCGTCTTGCGCCACTGGGGCGTTTTGCATGTTGGCTGCGCGCGCGGCCAGCGTGGCCGGTTCGCCGACCGCGTCGGCATGCAGGCGCAATTGCACGTCGCGCACCGCTGCCAGCGGGTGCGCCAGCGGCTCCACGCCGGTGGTATCGACCGCCTGCATGGCGGTTACCAGGCCGAAAAAGCCATTGAGTTTGTCCAGCATGCGCTGGCGTTGGTCGCCATCGAGCCGCAAGCGCGATAGGCGCGCAATGCGATCAACGTCGGTGAGGGTCAAGGCCATGAAAAACGCTCAGGGAAAAAGAATTCGGCAGGATTGCGCGGAACATTGGCGAGCTGCGTTTGCGTTGCCAGACCCGGGCAAGTCCCACATCAAAGGCACATCCCAGTTTTGAGCAGCCTGCCGCGCGGGGAAGACTTCTTGCGGGGGGTTGCCTTTGCGCTATTATCCCCAGCTTCACACGTGGGAGAGTTCCCACGTTCGCACGCGTTGATTTGTTCAAACCAGCCTTTGCTGGTAGCAAGCCGTGTGCGTTTGCATCGACTCCGCACCGAAAACCCGGTTTGCAAACGTGTGCTTGCGCCGCCGGGCAACACAAGGATTTTTCTCTTATGTTTGGCGTTTTCCGCCGTTATTTCTCAACCGACCTGGCGATTGATCTGGGTACGGCTAATACCCTCATTTATGTGCGCGGCAAGGGCATCGTTCTGGATGAGCCTTCAGTTGTCGCCATCCGCCACGAAGGCGGCCCGCAAGGCAAGATGACCATTCAGGCCGTCGGCCGCGAAGCCAAGCAAATGCTGGGCAAGGTGCCTGGCAATATCGAGGCGATCCGCCCGATGAAAGACGGCGTGATCGCCAATTTCACTGTCACCGAGCAGATGCTCAAGCAGTTCATCGGCATGGTGCACGCGCGCGGCGTGTTCCGCAGCCCGCGCATCATCATCTGCGTACCCTGCGGTTCCACCCAGGTGGAGCGCCGCGCGATCCGCGAATCGGCGCTGGGCGCGGGCGCCAGCGAGGTCTATCTGATCGAGGAACCGATGGCCGCGGCCATCGGCGCTGGATTGCCGGTTTCGGAGGCCAGCGGTTCGATGGTGGTGGACGTCGGCGGCGGCACCACCGAGGTCGGCGTGATCTCGCTGGGCGGTATGGTTTACAAGGGCAGCGCGCGCGTGGGTGGCGACAAGTTCGACGACGCCATCGCCAGCTACATCCGCCGCAACTACGGCATGTTGATTGGCGACCAGACCGCAGAGATGATTAAGAAAGAGATCGGCAGCGCTTTCCCCGGCAGCGAGGTGCGCGAGATGGAGGTCAAGGGCCGCAACCTGTTCGAGGGCGTGCCGCGCAGTTTCACCATCAGCAGCAACGAGGTGTTGGAGGCGCTCACCGAGCCGCTCAACAACATTGTTTCGGAAGTCAAAAAGGCGCTGGGCGATACGCCGCCGGAGTTGGGCGCGGATATTGCCGAGAAGGGCATGATGCTTACCGGCGGCGGCGCGCTGCTGCGCGATTTGGACCGTCTGCTGATGGAAGAGACCGGCTTGCCCGCGCTGGTGGCCGAGCAGCCCTTGACCTGTGTGGCGCGCGGCGGCGGCATCGCGCTGGAGAACATGCAGCGGTTGGGCAACAACATCTTTATCCGCGAGTAACGGCCGCGCGGAGCGCCTATGCCGCTGGAAACCCTGGACCGCACCCCGCCGCCATTTTTCAAACAAGGGCCATCGGCCCTGTCGCGCTTGCTATTTTTTAGCGCGCTGGCGCTGTTTTTCATGGTAGCCGACGGGCGCTTTCATGTCATGCAGCCGCTGCGTGCAAGCATCTCGGTGGCGCTGTATTCGGCGCAATGGCTGACCTTGCAACCGGTGCGCTGGGCGCGATCGGCGGGGGACTATTTCACCAACCTGAGCGACGCCCGCAAGGACGAGGCGGATGCGCGCGCGCTGCTTATCGAGCAAGCGCGCCGTTCCGGTCAGGTCGAGGCGTTGCAAGCGGAAAACCAGCGCCTGCGGGCGCTGCTGAATCTGCGCCAGCGGGTGAACGCGACCAAGACCACCACTGCCGAAGCGCTCTACGACGCGACCGACCCCTACACCCGGCAGGTGGTGATCGACAAAGGCCAGGCGCAAGGCATCCAGGCCGGTTCGCCGGTGATCGACGAGACGGGAGTAATCGGGCAGGTTACGCGCGTTTATCCGTTCGTTAGCGAAGTGACGTTGCTGGTGGATCGCAACCAGACCATCCCGGTGCTCAATCCGCGCACCGGGCTGCGCAGCATTACCTACGGCGATCCG
>JAIRRE010000043.1 GCA_031256125.1 Burkholderiaceae bacterium | reverse complement strand
CACGGGCAAGGCGGATGTCGATCGCCCCGACATGCCTTGCGCCGCCGAGCTGTTTCGCCCCCTGTGGCCTGGCGCGCTGATTACCGCGGGTAATTTCAAGCCAGATACAGCCGAAGCATTCGTGCAATTGGGCGCTGCCGACGCCATCGCGTTTGGCCGCTACTTCACCTCCAACCCCGACCTGTCCGAGCGCATCCGCCACGGCTGGCCGCTCACGCCCTACGATCGCTCGACTTTTTACGGCGGCGGCGCCAAAGGTTATACCGATTACCCTCCATTTGGCGGCTGAAGAAACTAGCCAGCAAAATCCAACGAAAATACCCGATCAATATCGGTATGCAGGCAGGCTTTACACTTTGTGGCCAGGCTATGGCGGCAGCGCGTGATTTCAAGTACGGCCTTGGCCTGTTACTCAAAACCAAAACCATTGGAGACGCACCATGAAATATTTGCCCCTGTTGACCGCTTTTGCCGCGACTGCCTTGCTGGCCGGTTGTGGCAGTAGCAATTCATCCTCCCCGCCTCCACCTCCACCTCCTTCCACCGGCGCCCTGTCGGCGGCGCCGGCGATCGTCGCCACGCTGCCGGCGGCGCAGATTGACGCGGCAACCGCCGCCAGCGGTTTGCAAGCGTTCAGCGGCACGGCCAAGTGCGACGTCGAAGTGGTCGCCCTCGACTACACCACGCTGGGACCACTGCAAGAGCAGACCAATGATTCGGGCGTAATGCTGGTACCTGCGGGAGCCTGCGCCGGCGCCCCCGCGCCGCTGGTAGCCTATGCCAGGGGCACAGACTTTGACAAGAGCCGCACCCTGGCCAACCCGTCCGACAGCGAGACCTTTTTGCTGATCGCCATGTATGCCGCGCAAGGCTACGCGGTGGTCGCCACCGATTACCTGGGCTACGCCCAATCGGCCTACCCCTATCACCCCTACCTGCACGCCGATTCGGAAGCGCAATCGGTGCTCGATTCGGTGCGCGCCGCGCGCGCGGCGGCGGCGCAAGTGGGCGCCACGCTGTCAGGCAAGGTCATGCTCACCGGCTACTCCCAAGGGGGCCACAGCGCGATGGCCGCGCAGCGTAATGGCGAGCGCGATGACGCCGCCGAACTCAACATCGTGGCTGGCGCGTATGGGGCCGGTCCCTACAACCTGACCGGCATGGCGCAACTGCCCGAGGCCATCATCGGCTACCAGTTCTTCGTGCCCTTCATGATTACCGGCTATCAGAATGTCTATGGCAACATTTATACCGACGTGAATATGGTGTTCCAGCAGCCCTACGCCAGCGGTATCCAAAACCTGCTTCCCTGCCCCGATTGCAGCGAAACATCGTTGATCACCAGCGGCGCTCTGCCTGGCGGCACCCCGGACCAGGCGCGCGACGCGCTGGTGCAGCCGGCCTTCCTGGCCGACATCGCCAGCAATCCGGCCAATCCCTTCGTACAGGACGCCGGACTAAATAATCTGCTGGACTGGACTCCGGTCGCGCCGGTGCTGCTGTGCGGCGGCGCGGGCGATCCGACGGTGCCACCGGCGGTCAACCGGGACGTGCTGATGGCCGATTGGGCTGCGCGCGGCGTCACCAACGTGCAATCGGTCGATGTCGATGCGCAAGTCCAGGCCGTTTATGGCCCGGCACCGACCGACCCCACTTCCGCCGCCTACGCCACCTATTACGGCAACTACCACAGCAGCTATGAACCGCCGTTCTGCGCAGCGGCGGCGCGAGCCTTCTTCGACCAGTTCAAATAGGCGGCGCGGGCCGGGAACGACTTCAATCCGGTTCCGGCCCGGCCTTTACGCTGCCTGTGCAGCCGTTCACAGCCCCTTGAAATCCGGTGTGCGCTTTTCCATGAAGGCGGTCATCGCCTCGCGGGCGGCGGGGGCGGGCAGCAGTTGCGCGAATTGCTCGCCTTCGGCAGCCATGCGCGCGCGGACTTCGTCGGCCTGAGTGCCGCCTTTCATCAATTGCTTGGTAGCGATCAAGCTGGCCAGCGGCTTGGCCGCCAACCGCCGGGCTTGGGTTTGCGCCAAGGCATTGCACTCGGCTGGCGGCACGATGCGATTGACCAGGCCCCATTCCAGCGCGGTTTCGGCCCGGAACGGCTCGCCCAGCAGCAGCGCCTCCGCCGCGCGGTGGTAGCCGAACATGCGCGGCACCAGTAGGCTCGACGCGGCCTCCGGGCACAGGCCCAGGTTGACAAAGGGCATTGAAAAGGCCGCGTTGTCGCCCGCATAGACCAAATCGCAATGAAACAGCAGCGTCGTGCCGATGCCCACCGCCGGGCCACAGACCGCCGCAATCAGGGGCTTTTCAAACGCCGCGATGGCGCGCAGAAAGCGAAACGCCGGCGATTCTTCGCCGCCAGGACGGTGATTCAGAAAATCGGCCAGATCGTTGCCCGCAGTAAACACCGTTTCATGGCCCTGAATGACCGCCACCCGCACCGCCGGATCGCCGCCCGCCTGTTCCAGGGCGTCGGCCAGCGCCGCATACATGGCGACCGCGATAGCGTTTTTGCGCTCGAGGCGGTTGAATGTCAAGCTCAACACGCCCTCTTCGACATGGTGCAATATCTGTTCGGTCATGGTCATTCCTTGAAATAGACGATTTGATGCGTCGTCACCAGCAGGTTGCCAGCGCGGCTCCACAGGAGGGCGCTTTGGTCGAAAAAGCCGTTGAAGTACGACAACCCGTGCGCCTGCCCCAGCAGGTAATCGGCCCCGGCGGCGGCCAGATCACCGGCCTGGGCATGGTAGTAAATGGTGATTGAAACGGTGCCGATGGGGGTATGCCGGGCGCGCCGCAGCCAGACGCGCGGAAAGAAGGTGTCGGCCAGCGCCGTCAAGCTGATGAAATCGAGCGGCCTGGGCGGTTCGTCGCGCATCCATTGCAGGGTCTGGCTGTCGTCGGCCTCGCTGCCATCCCACTGGCTGGGTATTCGACCGGCGATGGGCCGGATGTCGTAGCGCGCCAGCCATGGCACGCGCGGCGCGGACAGCGCCTCGGATGCGGAATTGGACCCGGCGTCCGGCGGTAAGCCGCGGCTGAGCGCCTGATCCAGCGTCCGCCGGACATGGAGGTTGCCCGGCACCGACTCGGGCGCCGGCAGGTCAGCGGGCATCGGTATATCGTGCGCTCTCCAGGTCGAGCGGCGCAGCGCCGTCACCACCGTGGCGGTAAACACCGTGGCGGGCGCGCCATCGGCGCCGGTTTGGCTGATGCGCACCACCCAATGCTGGGTCGAGCGATTGGTGCGCACCGGCTCGGCTTCGATCTCGAACTGCCCGTCGGCGAGAGCGGTGGCGTAGTTGCCGGTAAAAGCGATGGGTTCGCCCAGCCGCCCCGGATGCGCCATCACCGCCGCCAGCGCCTGCGCCGCCGTGACGCCGCCATACGGCCCGATCATGTTGGCGTAGCCCGCATGGGTCTGTCCGGCATAGCGGCGCGCGGCCTGCGCAGCGCCGGTGAGTACGCGCAGCGCCACAGCTTCATCCAGTGGATGGTGGCAATTCCCGGTCACATTCGATCTCCTGGTTTAAGGCAACGTTGAACAAATCCGCGCGCGTTGGGCTGCGACATTTACGGATAAATTTTTAGCGGCGCGGGTGGGCGCTGTCGTCCTCCCACGCCCAGCCCGGTCCGTCGGCCAGTTGCAAGCGAATCAAAGCTTGCAGCCCGCCGCTGACGGCGTTGACGAAGCGCAGTTTGCCGCCCATGGCCTCGATCATGCGGGCGGATATTGCCAGCCCCAGCCCGGTACCGGTGACATTTTGCCGGGCTGTGTCGCTGCGAAAGAATGGGCGCGTAAGCTGGTCGATATCCGCAGCAGGCACGCCTTCGCCATGATCGCGCACGCGCAGCCGGACCCAGCCCTCCCGGACGGTAGCGGCGATGCGCACCCGGGTAAAACCGGTATCGGGCGTCTGGCCGTAGCGGTGCGCGTTTTCCAGCAAATTGGCTATCACGCGCGCCAGTTCCACCTCGTCAACCAGCACATGCAAGCGCTTGGGCACATCTACCTGCACCGACATATCCTCGAGCCTGGCAAAAGGCAGCGCGCACCGCAGGATCAGCCGGCGCAGATCGACCACGCTCAACTCGCCGCGAACCGGGCGCGCATAGTCGAGAAACTTGTTCAGGGTCGCGCCAACCTGGTCGATGTCGGCGGCCATGTTGTCACGCGCTGTTTCGTCGGGCACGCTCATTTCGATGTCCAGCCGCAGCCGCGCCAGCGGCGTGCGTAAATCGTGCGAAATGCCCGCCAGCATCTGCGCGCGCTCGCGCTCGACGCGGGCGATCTGCTCGGCCATGCGGTTAAAGCGCGCGTTGACGGTGTACACCTCGGCCTGACGTATGGTTTCATCGAGCCGGCTGTTGTCGTAATCGCCTTGGCTGACTTGCTGGGCGGCGGCGGCCAGCGCGTCCAACGGCCGGTTGATCAGCCGCGCCAACAGCGCCGCGCCGATCAGCACGCCCGCCGCAAGCAGAGCCAGCCAAATGAGCCAAGTGCCGCCGTTGATGCCCTGACCGAGGCCCGCGCGGTCCTGCCACAGCCACCAGAGGTCGTTGTCAACGGCAAAACTCACCCACAGGCCCGGTTGACTGTTGACGCTCCGCGCTATGTCGGTGTGCGCTCCCAGGCGTTGGCGCAGCACGACGAACAAGCGTTGTTTCCTGGTGCCGCTGTCTAGCGGTTGCACGCGGTCATTGGCGTGGCGCGGAATCAGGCGCATCCATTCCTGCGACGACAGGGCGTCGATGAACGCCGCACGCTGGCTGGGACTGGTGTTGTGCGCCAAGCTCGCGCGCGCCAAGGTCATCATGGCTGTGATCTGGCGCGCGTTTTCCTGGACGCGCAATTCTTCATCGCCCACGCGCAGCACCCAATAACTGGCACCGGCGCTAATCGCCAGCAGCAGCGTCAGCAGCCCGAAGGTGTACCAGAACAGGCCCACGTGCCGTCGATGGCGCGGGTCGTTTTCGTCTTCAAAAGCGGCGGTGTCGTCCGGTTCATCATCGCCTTAGTTTAGCGCGGAAGTCAGCAGTTCTGTGATTGACTGCTGATCTTCCGTGAAAGGCTGGGAAACGATCTCAATGGGAGCCATTATTATTTGGCCGTCCAGAGGTCACGCCACCACATGCTCGGCCATCCACTCGCGTAGCGCTTGGTCCACGCGCGTCTGCCAGCCATCGCCCGTGGCGCGGAAATACTGCACGGTCTCCTGGGAAAGGCGAATGCTGATGCGCTCTTTCGTCGGCGCTTTGTTGGGGCCGCGCCCCCGGCGCAGCGTGGCCTGTAGCGATTCTGGCAAGTCGCCAAAGCGGATGGATTGCTTAATCATTTCATCCGTCCATTCCGGGTTGTCATCATCGATCAATTCAGGGTCAGGGCGCTTGCTCATAGCGTTTTACCTCTCGTGGGTTGGCCTTGCGAAAGCTAATGATCCGGATGCCCTTGGGCGTTTGGGTAAACACCAGCGAATGAACCCGCACGCCAATCAGCCCCAAGGCTGCAAAGCGCGTTTCCAGGTAATCTTTCCGGGTGTCGTTCCAGATCACGGCAGTCTCGAAATTGAACTCGGTCGCCAGTTCAAACGACAAGCCCCGATCACGGATGTTGGCAGCGTTTTTGATAGGGTCGAATTCGATTTCCACGCGACAAACTGTACGCACAAAATAAGTGGCTGTCAACAAGCATGGGAGCACTGAAAACTGCCACGAATCTAGCAATTTCCACCGCTCCAGACCGCAACGAAAAAGCTTGCGTCTGCCGCGATAGTACGGAACAGATGCGCATAGCTCTGGCACGCGAGCTATGGGAAGTGGTGAACATGGCCTTCAAAAGCGACTAGCGTTCGCGCACGCCACCTACTGCGGCGTGCCGACATCAAAAAACATATCAAAAAATCGCGCCAACTGTCAGGCATAAGTTGCCCCATCGGGCACAAACACGTAGCCCACGCCCCACACGGTCTGGAGGTAGCGCGGGTTGGCTGGATTGGGTTCGATGAGCTTGCGCAGGCGCGAGATTTGCACGTCCAGACTGCGTTCGTACGGCGCGAACGCGCGTCCGCGCGAGAGTTGGGCCAATTTTTCGCGCGCCAGCGGCTGGCGGGCGTTGCGCGCCAGCGCTTTAAGCATGGCGAATTCACCGGTGGATAGCGGCACCTCCTGCCCATCGCGCGTGAGGGTGCGCGAGGTGAGGTTGAAAATAAAGGGGCCGAAGCGGATGCTCTCGCCGCCTTCGGACGATGGCGCGCCAGGCATTTCTTGTGCCGGGCGGCGGCGCAGCACGGCGCGCACGCGCGCCAGCAATTCGCGCGGATTGAAAGGTTTGCCCAGGTAATCATCGGCGCCCACTTCCAGGCCAATAATGCGGTCGGCATCCTCGTCCTTGGCCGTGAGCATGATGATGGGTGTCTTGTTACCTCCGGCGCGCAGACGCCGGGCCACCGACAAACCGTCTTCGCCGGGCATCATTACGTCGAGCACGATCAGGTTAACGTTCTGGTACGCCAGAACGCGGGTGAGCGCATTCGCGTTTTGGGCCGTCACCACCTTGTAGCCTTCCTGCGTCAGGTAACGCTGGAGCAAGTCCAGGATGCGGGCGTCATCGTCAACCACCACGATCTTGTCGGCGGCGATGGTGGCGGGCGACTGCGACCCCGTGGCCGCTTGGTCGCCGGCATCCTGAGTGGGCTTCTGCGTTGCCGGCTGCGGTATGGGCTGGATATAGTCGATCATTCCGTGCCCGGATGACTTCTTCGGCGACACAGTCGGGGTTGCAGTCCCGGGAAGCGCCTCAACGAGGCCGGACGTGAAATCGGCTTGCATGGTAAAAAACCCCTTTGCTGGCTACTACGACAGTACTACGACAGCCGCGAATCCTACCGCTTAAAATACGAAAATCAGCAATTGTTACACTTTGTTTCAAATGTCTCTGGCACGCCTCTTCTATCGTCCGCATTACAGGTCGGACGCGACACAGTTCATCGCACAGCTCTGGCACGAGCGACCGGGGCTGGAGGAAGCCCAGCGTCAGGGCCGCGCGCGGTTGTGGGATCAGGACCTGGATCGCGATTTGCTCGGCCAATTCTGCGCCGCGCACGTGGCGCAACGGCCCTATGTTTATATGACCGGGGCGGACGATCAAGACGATTGAACCGGGCGCGAGCATGATGCCCGCCGATCCGCCGCCAGCGGCGTCGCCGCGCGATGTGTTGCCCCCGGGCTTGGCGGCCATGCCAGAGGCGGTCGATCAGATCGCGGTGGCACGTCTTTATGGCGAG
>JAIRRE010000025.1 GCA_031256125.1 Burkholderiaceae bacterium | reverse complement strand
CAGACGCGCGTCAGCCAGGGGTTCCCCGCAAAATCATCGCCGAGCGCGGGAGCGAGGCAGGGATTCTTCAGTACCGGCTCGCCCAGGATCAAGCCGGAAAATGCGGCCAGAAAATTACGGCGTCCGTGCAGCAGGACGAGCCGGGAATCCTCGTCCGTTTCGCCTGATACGGGCCGAGGATCGGAGACGAAAGTTTCGACGGTTTTCCCGGACATCGGTGTCAGGCCGTTTCAGCCATGTGCTTCAAGGTGACGTAATCGGTTTTTCCGGTGCCCAGCAGCGGCAGTTCGGCGACACGCACGATCTTGCGCGGCACGGCCAGTTCAGGCAGTCCCAGGCTGCGCGCCGCTTCTTGCAGCGCGGCGCGATCCAGTCCGGCATCGGTGGTGAACAACACCAGCGCCTCACCCTTGCTCGGGTCGGGTTGACTGCTGGCGGCATGTTGCGCGGCGGGCGCGGCGGTTTGCGCCAGTTGTTCCACCGCTTCCAGGCTGACCATTTCGCCGGCCACCTTGGCGAAACGTTTGATCCGCCCGACGATGTGCACGAAGCCGTCTTCATCGACATCGGCGATGTCGCCGGTTTCGTACCAGCCCGCGCCGAGTTCCGAGGCTGGCATTTGCAGCACGCCGGGCTGGTCGATTTTCAGATAGCCGCTCATCACATTGGGGCCGCGCACATGCAGCAAACCGCCGCGTTCGATACCCGGCACGGCTTGCAGACGATGTTCGAGGCCGGGCAGGAATTGCCCCACAGTGCCGCTGCGATAGGCCATCGGGGTGTTGACCGCGATGACCGGCGCGGTTTCCGTCGCGCCGTAACCTTCAAGGATGCGGATGCCGAATTTCTCGAACCACTGCTCGCGCACGGCAGGCGCGAGTTTTTCCGCCCCGGCAATGACGTAGCGCAACCGGTAGAAGTCGTAAGGGTGGGCAAAATCCGCATAGTTGCCCAGAAAAGTACTGGTGCCGAACAGCGCGGTGCAGCCGCGGTCGTAAATCAGTTCCGGAATGACGCGGTAATGCAAAGGCGAGGGATAGAGAAACAGGTTGGCGCCCGCCAGCAGCGGCAGCAGCGCGCCACCCGTCAGCCCGAAAGAATGGAAGATGGGCAGGGCATTGAGTATATGGTCGTCGGTGGAAACATCGATGACGGCGCGAATCTGCGCGATGTTGGCCAGAATCGCCCGGTGCGAGAGCACCACGCCCTTGGGTTTGCCCTCGGAGCCGGAAGTAAACAGCACCACGGCGGGATCCTCGGTGGCTGCCTTGCGCTCCACCCAGCGCGGCCAACGCAAGCCCCAGCACAGCAGCCACAGCTTGTCGATCAGCGTAATCCGGGCACGCAGATCTTCCAGATAAACGATGTGTTCGAGTCCTTGCAGCGCGGCAATTTTGTCGGCGAGTTCAGCCTGTTCAACGAAAGCGCGCGAAGTCACTAACAAGCGAATTCCCGCCGTCGTACAGGCCGTCTGCATCCCATCGACGCCGGCAGTGTAGTTGAGCATCGCCGGTACGCGCCGTAATGCCGTCAAACCCAAAAGCAGGCCGAGGGTGGGCGCCAGGTTGGGCAATAACAAGCCCACGTGCTCACCGGACCGGGTCATGCGGCCTATCACGCGCCCCAGCATCAGCGCCATTTTGAGCAGATCCTGGTAAGTGTATTTGACTTGTTTGATATCTTCGAGCACACGGCGGCGGCGGCCATATTGCTCCATCACGTCGCACAACGCGCCGTAGAGGGTGCCGGAACCGGGCCGCGCCAGCGCCATCTTCTGCATCAAGCGGCGCAGGGCCTCGCCTGCCTTGCGACGGCTCTCCTGCGCGGTCGACGCTTGCGGCATGGGCAGCGTCGTCGCCGGCAGCACCGTCAGCGTAATGCGCGGAAACAGTTTGCGCGGCCCCTTGTGCCAACGCGAAAACCGGCTGCGCGCGGGACCATCCAGCCACACCGGCAGCAAGGTCGCCCCGGTCTTGGCCGCTACGAAAGCCGGGCCTTCGTATACCTTCATCAGATTGCCTGTCAGCGTGATGCGTCCTTCCGGGAAGATCACCACCGGACGGCCCGATTCGAGCAGGCGAATCACCTGTTTCATCGCCATCGGGTTGCCGGGATCGACCGCAAGGTATGTGACCATGACACCGAGTGCCCAGCGCCATAGAGGCCGTTTGATGATATCGGTGTGCACCACGAACACCGGATTGTCGATCGGCAGAAACAGGCCGAGCAATATGCCGTCGAGAAAGGAGTCGTGATTGGCGATCACCAGCAGGCGCTGACCGCCTTCCCCGGCCTGTGCGCTAACTGGAAACCCATGCTCCAGGCCTCGTACCCGCACACGGAACAGAAGCTGCGCCAGACCGCGCAATAACAGGCGAATGAAGCCGCGCAACACCACCTGAACCTTTGAAGTCGAGAATGAGGTGTCTTCCATGATCGGAAACTTTGCTGCATCAACAGTAAAGCATATTTGCGTCGGGCAAACTCCGGGACAGCCTTGTCCATGTGATGGCACGCTAGGGTGCCATCACATTCTCACAGATTATTTGCTTTGGATCAGACGATCTGCTTCTTTAGAGCACGCCCTGCTCGGTCATCGCGTCAGCCACCTTGACGAAGCCTGCGATGTTCGCGCCCGCCACATAGCTCATCGAGCCATCGGCTTGCGTGCCGTATTGGAGGCAGGCATTGTGGATGTTTTGCATGATCTGGAACAGACGCGCATCGACTTCCTCGCGAGTCCATGACAGACGTATTGCATTCTGGCTCATCTCCAGACCCGAGGTGGCGACGCCGCCCGCGTTGCTGGCTTTGCCCGGCGCGTAGAGCACGCCCGCCTTCTCGAACACTCTGATCGCATCGAGCGTCGAAGGCATATTGGCGCCCTCGGCCACGCACAGCACACCGTTCTTGACCAGCGTCTTGGCATCTTCGCCGTCGAGTTCGTTCTGCGTGGCGCAGGGCAGAGCCACGTCCACTTTGACGCCCCAGGGCTTGGCCCCGGCGATGAACTGAGTGCTCGTTTT
>JAIRRE010000008.1 GCA_031256125.1 Burkholderiaceae bacterium | reverse complement strand
TGCTCGGCGCCCCCGTACACCTTGAGCTTCTTGAACATGGCGTAGCCCAGCGGCCCCTTGGGCAGCATGCCCTTGACGGCTTTTTCCAGTGCGCGGCCGGGGTGCTTGGCCTGCATGTCGCGGAACGTGGTTTCGCGGATGCCGCCGGGATAGCCGGTGTGGTGGTAGTACTTTTTGTCAAGCTCCTTGGCGCCGGTGACGCGGAGCTTGGCGGCGTTGACGACCACGATGTAGTCGCCGGTATCGACGTGAGGCGTATAAATGGCTTTGTGCTTGCCGCGCAGACGAAGGGCCGCTTCGCTGGCGACCCGTCCGAGCACCTTGTCGGTGGCGTCAATCACAAACCACTCGTGCGTCACGTCAGCGGGTTTTGCGCTGAACGTTTTCATGAGTGCGGTTCCTGGTGGAATAAAAGCCCTTTTCCGCGGTCGGTGCTTCTCTGACTGGAAGCCTCTTAGGCGGGATGGTTCAAACGAACTTTTGCCGCGGGGCTAAGGCGCTGCAAGACGAACTATTCTACCGGAACAGATTCAGGCGACGCCGCACAAGTGTCTTACGCGGTCATCGCATAGGCCAACTTTTGCAACAACAGGTCAGCTCCGTGCCGTAAAGATGCGCCGGATGCGGAGATTTGTGGCATCACACACCGTGGCTGCAAGTCGATGGCGGAATGCACGGCAACGTGGTAGTTTGCACACGAGCGTGCCGCTGTGATACCCAACAGCCCGTTGGAAGATGGCGCCAACACCTGCTGGTGCGGCCCAATCTGGATGCCGCCAACATCGCCTACAACCTGCTCAAGGCAGCGCTGAACAAGCCACTGGCGGCATCCGCATTCCTGCTTTGAGTATTTCTCGCTGCGTTGCAAATGCTCCTCGCGATAGCGCCAACTATCGCTGCGCTTGTGCTGCCCAAGCATCCCAAATCTCGGAATGCACCAACGCGCAGACTGCATGCGGCGTTGTTTTGAAAGCTCAGTTACTGTTTTCGATAGCTGGCCGCGTGCGCGGCGGCCTTGACGTGAGGTGCGCTGCCACATTGCGCATGCCTGCCAGATCGCATCGCCGCATCCGATTCCATGTCCACTGCTATCTGGCGCCTGGCTGTTTTGCGGGAGCTTGCTCAAGCGTACCAGCGTTGCGCCAAGTTTTGTGTTACACTTGGTAACGGCAAGGTGGGAGGAATTACTTACGGCTCGTTTTTACAAGTAGCCGCTTCAGCTAGCCAGTATTGACCCAATGAGTTGCTTTTTTAGGGCCGATGGGGCAAACTTGATAGTTTGAATATCCAAATTAATTTTGGGAGTACGCACATGCTGCAAGCGGCAGCGACTTTAGCAATCCGGCACTTCCGGCCTAGCCGGTGGTCTGGAGTATTGCTGGCAGCGCTGCTGCTAGGCGGCGGTCTGGGCGCAATTAGCCCGTCCGCTGCGGCGTTTGGGCAATCCGGGCCAGCAACAACGGCAACGGTAACCCTTGCCAACCTACCACGCCAAGGTCAGCGGGTGTATGGGCTGATCCTGCAAGGCGGGCCGTTCCAGCACGAGAAGGACGGCACCACGTTCGGTAACTACGAACGGCAGTTGCCGCGAGCGCGGCGCGGTTACTACCGCGAATACACCGTGGATACCCCCGGTGCGCGCAATCGCGGCACACGGCGCATTGTGTGCGGCGGACGCCAGCCCACCGCGCCGGATGCCTGCTATTACACCGGCGACCATTATTCGAGTTTCAGAAAGATCGTGCCATGAAAACCTTGGAACCTTTTCAACCCTTGCCGTCTCCATCGGCGGGTGCCCCGTCTTCTTTACCGGGGAATAATATGTCAATGCCAACCACCGAACTGGCCCAACATCCGACGTCCCTGCGCGCACAGGAGATGCCTCTGCGCGGCGTGCGCAACAACATCGTCCAGTCAATCCGGGCTTACCATGCCCACGATTTGCAGGAAGCGGCCATCGCACTGGGCCAGCACTTTCTTTACGCTGACCTCTCCAGCGCTCAGACCAAGCAGGAAGTGCTGGATCTACTGGCCGAGCAATTTACCTTGCCGATGCACTTCAGCAGGAATTTCGACGCGCTCTACGACTGCTTGACCGACCCGCTGCACAAATCCGGGCCGCAGCCAGGCTTCGTGGTGGTGCTCGAACACATTCCAGCGACTGCGCGCTTCGACAAAGAAACACGCGAGCAGTTATTGGACATCTTCCGCGATGCCGCCGATTACTGGGCCGACCGCAAGATACCGTTTAGGTGTTTTTATTCTTTTCAGTAGCCCGTTTTGCACCCAATGGCCAAGCAGAACGGGCACACACCGGCCAACACGAGGGCGAGGATGCCGCACACCGCGGCGAACCCGACAAGCTCCCGATTGACAAATTGCTCGATATTTCCCCAGATGCGCTGCGCATGAGCAGCCCCTTTAACTCGGGTTATTGGCTCAGCGCGGCGTGAGCGCGCCGTAGCTATCTGTCCGGTTGGCGGCGGACACGCCAACCGGACGAAATTATTTCCGGCCTGGTAGGGCAAAGCGCGTGCACAATCGCGCTTATGAGTGATCCTTTTCTTGAATCCTCCACGCCGCAAACACAGCTCATCCCGGCTTTGCAGGCGGCGCTGCCGCCCGACGCGCTGCTGTGGACGTCCGAGCAAACCGCGCCCTATGAGTGCGATGGCCTGACGGCTTACCGCCAGCGGCCCTTAGCTGTGGCGCTGCCCGAGGACGAGGCGCAGGTGCAGGCCGTGCTGCGCGCCTGTCACGCGCTGGGCGTACCGGTGGTGGCGCGCGGCGCGGGCACCGGTTTATCGGGCGGAGCGCTGCCCGATGCGCGCGGCGTCACGCTTTCGTTGGCGCGCTTGAACCGCATCATCGCTATCGACCCGCTGGCGCGCACGGCGCGAGTGCAGTGCGGTGTGCGCAATCTGGCGATCAGCGAAGCGGCGGCGCGGCACGATCTGTACTACGCGCCCGATCCGAGCAGCCAGATCGCCTGCACCATCGGCGGCAACGTGGCCGAAAACTCCGGCGGCGTGCATTGCCTGAAATACGGCCTGACGGTGCACAACGTGCTGCGTGTGCGCGGCTTCACCATTGAGGGCGATCCCGTTGAATTCGGCGGCGCGGCGCTGGACGCGCCCGGTTACGATCTGTTGGCGCTGGTCACCGGCAGCGAAGGTATGCTGGCGGTGACGACCGAGGTTACTGTGCGTCTGATTCCCAAGCCGCAATTGGCGCGCTGCGCGCTGGCGAGCTTTGCCAGCGTCGAAAGCGCGGGCGATGCGGTGGCGCGCGTCATTGCCGAGGGCATCATTCCCGCCGGGCTGGAATTGATGGACAAGCCCATGACTGCGGCTGTGGAGGCATTCGTGCACGCGGGTTACGACCGGGACGCCGCCGCCATCCTGCTGTGCGAAAGCGACGGCACGCCCGAAGAAGTCGAGGAAGAAATCGCGCGCATCTCCGAGGTACTGCGCCAGGCGGGCGCGACGCGCATCGCCGTCAGCCGCGACGAGGCCGAACGCTTGCGGTTCTGGAGCGGGCGCAAGAATGCCTTTCCGGCCAGCGGGCGTATCAGCCCCGACTACATGTGCATGGACTCGACCATTCCGCGCGCGCGACTGGCGGAAATGCTGGCGGCCATCGCCGAACTGGGGGGACGCTACGGCCTGCGCTGCTGCAATGTTTTTCACGCGGGCGATGGCAACCTGCATCCGCTGATTCTGTTTGACGCCAACGACCCCGACCAGTTCAAGCGCGCCGAACGTTTTGGCGCCGATATTCTCGAAACCAGCGTGCGCTTAGGCGGCAGCATTACCGGCGAGCACGGCGTGGGCATTGAAAAGCTCAACTCCATGTGTGTGCAATTTTCGCCCGAGGAAAACGCGCAAATGCTAGCCCTCAAGCGCGCCTTCGACCCGCCCGGCCTACTCAATCCCGGTAAGGTAATCCCGACGCATCCACGCTGTGTTGAATACGGTCGCATGTTGGTGCGCGGCGGGCTGCTGCCGCATCCAGAGCTGGAACGGTTTTAGAGCGACGCTGAACCAGCCCTCGCATCTGGCCGCATTCTGTGGCTTTGAGCGGCCTGCTTGGCTGTAAATGTGCATACCTACGGGTATCGCTGCGGCGCTTTCTGCTTCGCCGCATCTCATCCATAACCCGGATGCGCTAACGCGCGCAAACTGCATCAAGCGTTGCCCTTAAACGCCAGCAGTTGATTCGTCTGGGCGAACCCGTGGCAGGGATAAGCGCAACATCAACAACAGCGTCCGGCTGTAAAACGCGGGTCATAGGCTCGCCGCCTTAACCACGCCACGCAGTAAACGCGGACGGCCAAAAATCATGATCTGCATCAATAAAATTGTCCACAAAGCAGATGCGCAAGTAGGAAGATGGACTTCAGTACGCTACTGTTGTTGCTGCATATGTGTTGTTATCATGTGAATCGAATCAAATAACACAAAATTTTACTTAAATATTCGCAAAAGACATAATGCATGATGATGCCTCGAAAATCTTTACGAGTAAAAATACCAATATTGGAATTTGACTGACACGCGAATAATCCCAGCATTCCTACAATAAAGGCGGATTTTCACACTGCTTGGCTTACGGGCGCTTTGTTCGTGGACCTATGCGCTGGGGCGAAATTCCTCCTCCCTCCCTCCTCCTCTGTCGCCCCGGAGCCGCTCAAACAGTGTTTTTTATAGTCGCAAGGCCGCCAAAGTTGATTGCTTTGGCGGCCTTGTTTTTGGATGCGCAGAAAGTGTCCGTTCAGTGTTCTTTGGATTTCAAGAATATTCAGCAAATCCATGCCGCGTGACAGCGGCAAGCGGACTGCCGCGCCAATGAATGGGCGATCTCATTCGCAATATGCTGCCCTTTGCGCTGTGACTGGGGAAACGGGCGATTCCTGAAAGAACCGAGGCTGTGGGGTCGTCAGTTCGTCTCAGGCGCCGCTTGCGTTGTTTCGCTTGCTGCCGCTTCGGGCGGCGTTCCCGGTGGGCCGATGGGAGTTGTGGCGTGGCCTTGCTGCACGGCTTTGATGTCTTCTTCGCTGGGGTAGCGACCGTCAATCCAGTAGTCAAGCACGCGCCGTACTAACGGGGCGGCTGCGCCGGCGCCCCAGCCGGCATTTTCGACGATGGCGGCGACGGCGATTTTGGGGTTGTCGGCGGGCGCAAAGGCGATATAGAGCGAATGGTCGCGGTAGCGTTCGGGAATGCGCGCGGCGTTGTAGTGGCTTTTCTGGCCGATGGTGATGACTTGCGCGGT
>JAIRRE010000274.1 GCA_031256125.1 Burkholderiaceae bacterium | reverse complement strand
AGCCATACTAAAGACAAACTGAAAAGACCCTGGCAAAACTCCTCGTGGTCGATGACGAGCTGGGCATCCGGGATCTGCTGTTTGAGATCCTCAACGATGAAGGCCATACCGTCGAACTGGCCGAAAACGCCGCCCAGGCGCGCTCGGCGCGGCAACGTTCCGCGCCCGATCTGGTGCTGTTGGACATCTGGATGCCCGACACCGACGGCGTTACCCTGCTCAAGGAATGGCGCGGCGCGGGCTTGCTGACCATGCCCGTGGTCATGATGAGCGGCCATGCCACCATCGAAACCGCGGTCGAGGCCACTCGCATTGGCGCGCAATCGTTCCTGGAAAAACCGATCACGCTGCAAAAGCTCCTTAAATCGGTCGAAACCGCGCTCTCCAAGGGAGACGAAATCCGGCATATCGCCCACCAGGAAGCCGCCACCAACAACGCCAGCCTGGCGGCCTTGGCCGACCCCGGTCCGCAAGAGCGTCAAACGTTTGATCTGGACAAGCCGCTGCGTGACGCGCGCGACGCCTTCGAAAAAGCTTACTTTGAATTTCACCTGGCCAAGGAAGACGGTTCCATGACCCGCGTCGCCGAAAAAACCGGACTGGAACGCACGCATCTGTACCGCAAGCTCAAACAGCTTGGCGTTGACCTGAGCCGCCGCCGCAATGGCGTTAACGAAGCGCGTGACCCCCGCGGCAAAACCCGCCAGACCGGCGAGAGCGATCCCAGCGTTCCCGATGCGGTTGCGCTGCCGCAGTCGGACAGCGATGTTCCCTTGGCGCTGCCCGGCTAAACCGGTAACCAGATGTCAAACGCCACGGCGCACGCTGGCGGATACCGGAACATAGCGCTCGTCTGCTACAATGCTAGCTTAGCTTTGGCCCGGTAGCTCAGTTGGTAGAGCAGAGGACTGAAAATCCTTGTGTCGGTGGTTCAATTCCGCCCCAGGCCACCAGTATTTATGCGCCTCAGCGCCCGTCATGGGAGTTGAGGCGTTTCTACAATTCGCGCTTCATTTCTACAATTTGGAGCGGACAGCTGTGACGACTGTTGCTGAACGGCTTAAAGAAGCTAGTAAGGCATCCGAGCGTATTGTCGAGAGTCTATGGAACAGCATCGGCGCGCTCGTTCCGACATTCACGCTCCAGGAATGTGCCCATTTCTTCAAGGCGGCTGGGTGTGATTCTGTTTGCAAGTTCAAATAGATCGTGCGCTCAGCATCCGTTCTACATACCGCGCAATCAGGTCGATTTCCAAATTGACTGGCGCATCCGCAGTCAGGGTGCGCAAGGCCGTGTTTTGCACGGTGTGCGGAATCAGATTGATGTTGATTTCCGCACCGTCGGCGGTGTCGGTAACCCGATTGACCGTCAGGCTCACGCCATTGACGGTAATCGAGCCTTTATAAGCCAGATAGCGCGCTAGCGCGGTGGGGGCGGCAATGGTCAGCAGCCAACTCTCGCCCACCGGCTCGAAGCGCGTAACGCGCCCGATGCCATCGACATGACCGGAGACGATATGTCCGCCCAGCCGGTCGCCCGCGCGCAAGGCTTTTTCCAGATTGACCGGGCCGTTTTGATCCAGCCCCGCCGTGCGCGCCAGCGATTCGGCGGACACGTCCACGGTAAAACGTGGCGCGGCGGTATGGACAGCTTCAATACCGGTAACAGTCATACACGCGCCATTGATGGCGATGCTCTCGCCCAGCCCCAGGTCATCGAGATACCCAGCCGGCGTTTCAATCGCCAGACGCTTGCCGTGGACGCTGCTGGCGCCCAGCGCCTGCACGGCGGTGATACGACCGATAGCCGTGATGATGCCGGTGAACATGGGCGGCGAACCTAAAAAAAACCCCAGAGGGCAAACCTCCAGGGTGTATCAAGAAAGAAGTTAAGAGATGCAGAACTACTTGGTGGGTGATACATGGATCGAACATGTGACCCCTGCCGTGTGAAGGCAGTGCTCTACCGCTGAGCTAATCACCCGTGGCGCGCGAACACCGGCTCGCTGCGCGAAGTTTTTAATTATAACCTGATCTTGCGCCGGTTAGTCGCTGGCAGTGTCAGGTTACCGAGGGATCAAGCTTGCGCCACAGCGTCTTGCCGCCGCTGGCCTGGTCCAGTTCGACCAGCACCGCCGCGTGCCGCGCGGCTTCTTCGTCGTTGGCGCGCAGCACCGGCAGGTCGAAAGCGGTCAGGTCGATGCGCGGTGCGTTGCCCGCCGCGTCTTGGCCGACCTCGCCCAGGTCGATCAGCAGCGCTTCCTGCCCGCGCGTGAGGTTGATGTAGACGTCGGCCAGCAGTTCGGCGTCCAGCAGCGCGCCGTGCAAGGTGCGGCCGGAGTTATCGACTTCCAGCCGTTCGCACAGCGCGTCCAGGCTGTTGCGCTTGCCCGGATACGCCTCCTTGGCCATCGCCAGCGTGTCGATGACGTCCGCGACATGGCTGGCGAGGGGCGTTTGGCCGATGCGCTCAAGCTCCTTGTCGAGAAAGCCCACGTCGAACGGGGCGTTGTGGATGATGAGTTCGGCGTCGCGCAGATAGTCCAGCAGCTGGGCGGCGATTTCGGCGAATTTGGGTTTGTCGCGTAGAAACTCGTCGCTAATGCCGTGCACGCGCAGCGCCTCTTCCTCGCTTTTACGTTCGGGGTTGAGATAGAGGTGCAGGTTGTTGCTGGTCAGCCGTCTGCCGATTAATTCCACACAGCCGATTTCGATGATGCGGTCGCCGTTTTCCGCCGACAGGCCGGTGGTTTCGGTATCCAGCACGATCTGGCGCGCAGCTTGGGATGTATGCGTCACGGCGGTCATGCGTTTTTTTCCTTGGCGTGGTTGATGGTGTAACGTGGAATTTCCACGATCAAATCTTCTCGCCCGACGATGGCTTGACACGACAGGCGCGATTGCGGCGTCAGCCCCCAAGCCTGATCCAGCAGGTCTTCCTCTTCTTCTTCGGGTGACGCCAGTGAAGCATAGCCCTGGCGCACGATGACGTGGCAGGTAGAGCATGCGCAGCTCATCTCGCAGGCGTGTTCGATGGTGATGCCGTTTTCCAGCAGCGTCTCGCAAATCGACGCGCCGGGTTGGGCGTTGATTTGCACGCCCTGCGGGCAGTATTCAGGATGCGGCAAAACGGTAACGACGGGCATTACAGCGTCTCCACGCTTTTGCCCGAAAGCGCACGCTGGATGCTGGCGTTCATGCGCGCGGCGGCAAAGGCTTCGGTGCCGCGCGCCAGCGCTTGCGTGGCCGCCTCGATAGCTGCGGCGTCGGCGCTGTTGGCGGCCAGCGCGCGCAGGCTGAGCATCAGCGCATCGGTTTGGATGCGTTCGTAGGGGTTGAGCAACGCACCGTCGGCATCGAGCGCGCTTTGGGTAGCAATGAGCAAACGATCGGCCTCTACGCGCGCCTCGGCCAACTGCCGTGCGGTCACGTCTTCGCCCGCGCGGGCGAAGCCTTCTTGCAACATGCGCGCGATCTGTTCGTCGGTCAAGCCGTAACTGGGTTTCACGTCGATTTGCGCCTGTGCGCCGCTGGTTTGTTCGTGCGCCGACACGTGCAGCAGGCCGTCGGCATCAACGGTGAACGTCAACCGGAGACGCGCCGCGCCGGCGGCCATCGGCGGAATGCCGCGCAGCGTAAAGCGCGCCAGGCTGCGGCAATCGCGCACCAATTCGCGCTCGCCCTGCACCACGTGCAAGGCCAGGGCGGTTTGCCCATCCTGATAGGTGGTGAAGTCCTGCGCCATGGCTACCGGAATGGTTTGGTTGCGCGGCACGATGCACTCGACCAGACCGCCCATCGTTTCGATGCCCAGCGACAGCGGAATCACGTCCAGCAGCAGCAGATCGTCCGCCGCGCCGTTGCCCGCCAACTGGTTGGCCTGAATGGCCGCGCCCAGCGCCACCACTTCATCCGGGTTGAGGTTGGTCAGCGGCGCGCGGCCAAACCAGTCCGCCACTGCGCGGCGGATGCCGGGCATCCGGGTCGATCCGCCCACCAGCACCACGCCTTGCACGTCGGCGGGCGCAAGCCGCGCGTCGCGCAACGCCTGCCGAGTGACGGTGATGCAGCGCTCGGTCAGCGGCTGTGTAACCGCCTCGAAATCGGTACGGGTCACGGTTCGCCGGATTGAAACACCCGCCAAATCAGCCTGGAATGCTGCGGTTTCAGTAGCAGAAAGGGTTTCTTTGGTGACCTTGGCAGCGATTTTGAGGGCGGCCCGGTCCGCGGGCGATGCAGCTTGCACGCCTGCTTGCGCGGCAGCCCAGTCAGCCAGCGCCTGGTCGTAATCGTCACCGCCCAGCGCCGAATCGCCGCCGGTAGCGATCACCTCGAACACGCCGCGCGCCAGCCGCAGAATGGAAATATCAAACGTGCCGCCGCCCAGGTCGAATACCGCGTACAGACCTTCGGCGGCGTTGTCCAGCCCGTAGGCAATGGCCGCCGCAGTCGGCTCGTTAATCAGGCGCAGCACGTTCAACCCGGCCAGTTGCGCGGCGTCTTTGGTGGCTTGGCGCTGCGCATCATCGAAATACGCGGGTACGGTAATAACCGCGCCGTACAAGTCGCTGGCCAGCGAGTCTTCGGCGCGCTGGCGCAGTGTTGCCAGAATTTCGGCGCTGACCTCGACCGGCGACTTGACGCCTTGCACGGTAGCGATACCGGCCATGCCGGGCTGATCAATGAGGCGATACGGCAGCTTGTCGCCGCGCCCGGCCACATCGGCGGCGGCGCGGCCCATCAGGCGCTTGACCGAAACCAGGGTGTTTTCGGGATCGGCCGCACGCGCCGCCAGCGCGTCCCAGCCGATTTGCCGTCCGCCGCCAGGTAGATAACGCACGCCACTGGGCAGCAGCACACGCTCCAGTTCATCCGGCAGGCATTCGGCCACGCCATGCCGCACTGCGGCTACCAGCGAATGGGTGGTACCCAGGTCGATGCCGACCGCCACGCGCCGCTGGTGCGGATCGGGCGACGCATTCGGCTCTGAAATTTGTAGCAATGCCATGAATTAAATTGGCTTTGGCAGCGATTCCTGCCGCTGTTCGAGGTTGTCCGCGAACCGGTCGATGAACATCAGCGCGCGCACCTGCGCCGCCGCCGCCGGGGCGTTGCCCTGCTCGTCCAGCAGCCATTCCAGCGCGGCCAGCGCGGCACGCCGTGCGGTATCGACTTCGGCGCGCAGCGTATCGAGGGCGGCAGGCGTATCGGCCTCGTCGAGTGCCTCGCGCCACGCCAGTTGCCGCGCCAGAAAGTCCGGCGGCATGGCGGTGTTGTCCTCGGCGCGAATCGGCGCGCCGCGCAGTTCGCACAGATAGGCCGCGCGGGCCAGCGGGTCGGTCAGGCGCCGCCGTGCTTCATTGATGCGCGCCGACCACTGCATGGCTACGCGCTGCGCCGCCGCGCCCTGCGCCGCGAACCGGTCGGGGTGCGCCTGGCGTTGCAGCGCCTTCCAGCGCGCGTCGATGTCGGCGATATCCTGCGCGTACCGCTCGGGCAGGCCCAGCAGCGCGAAATCGTTGGATTGAATATCCACCATCAGACGCGGAACGATTCACCGCAGCCGCAGCGGTCTTTTTCGTTGGGGTTGTTGAACTTGAAGCCTTCGTTTAAGCCTTCGCGCACGTAATCGAGTTCGGTGCCGTCGATATAAGCCAGGCTTTTGGGGTCGATCATCAGCTTGACGCCGTGCTGCTCGAACAGCAGGTCTTCGGGCGCGGCCTCGTCCACGTATTCGAGCTTGTAGGCCAGCCCCGAACAGCCGGTGGTCTTGACGCCCAAGCGCACGCCCAAACCCTTGCCGCGTTTGGCCAAGTATTTGTTGACGTGCCGCGCGGCGGCTTCGGTAAGGGTAACGGCCATTATTCTTGAGGTTTGGCGTTTAGCGTTGAGCCGGGGGAAGGGCACGCTCAGGCCGCGTGCTTGCTGCGGTAATCCTGCACCGCCGCCTTGATGGC
>JAIRRE010000328.1 GCA_031256125.1 Burkholderiaceae bacterium | reverse complement strand
GACGGGCTGCGCTATTCGTGGCGCGATCTGGAGCGCGCCAGCGCGATGATGGCCAACCTGTTCGCCGCGCTGGGCGTGCCGCAGGGCGCGCGCATCGTCGCGCAGGTGGACAAGTCGGTCGAGGCGATGATGCTGTATCTGGCGGCACTGCGCGGCGGCCATGTGTTTGTACCGCTGAACAGCGCCTATCAACGCGCCGAGCTGGAATACTTCATCGCCGATGCCGTGCCGGAGGTGGTTGTGTGCACGCGCGCCAACGCCGCGTGGATTGAGCCGATCCTGCGCGCAGCGCAGCCACAATCGGCGCACCTGTTCACGCTCGACGCCGACCGCACCGGCAGCCTGCTCGAACAAGCCGCGCAGTGCAGCGACCGGCATGCCGTCGCGCCCTGCCGGGCCGATGATCTGGCGTCGATCATCTACACCAGCGGCACCACCGGGCGCAGCAAGGGCGCGATGCTCACGCACAGCAATCTGCTGAGCAACGCGCAGGTGCTCAAGGACTACTGGGGCTGGCGCAGCCCGGCACAGGGCGGCGACGTGCTGATCCACGCGCTGCCAATCTTCCACGTGCACGGCCTGTTCGTGGCGATACACGGCGCGCTGCTCAACGGCAGCAAGATGATCTGGCTGTCCCGCTTCGATCCGCGCACGGTGATCGCCCGCCTGCCCGAAGCGACCGTGTTCATGGGCGTACCGACGCTCTATGTGCGGATGTTGGCCGAACCCGCGCTCGACCGCGCGGCAGCGCGCCGCATGCGGCTGTTCATTTCCGGTTCAGCGCCGCTGCTGCTGGAAACCTTCAACACCTGGCGCGAGCGCACCGGCCACACCATTCTGGAGCGCTACGGCATGAGCGAAACCGTCATGCTCACCTCCAACCCTTACCACCCGGCCCAGGGCGAACGGCGCGGCGGCACCGTCGGCTTTCCGTTGCCGGGCGTGCAATTGCGCGTGCGCGACGAGCAAGGGGGCGATTGCGCGACAGGCGAAATCGGCGACATCCAAGTGCGCGGCCCGAACGTGTTCAGCGGCTACTGGCGCATGCCCGAAAAAACGCAAGAGGCGTTTACCGCCGACGGTTACTTCAAGACCGGCGACGTGGGCCAGATCGACGCCCAAGGCTACGTTACCATCGTCGGGCGCAGTAAGGATCTCATCATCAGCGGCGGCCTGAACGTCTATCCTGCCGAGGTCGAGGGCTACCTCAACGAAATCGAAGGTGTGGCCGAAAGCGCCGTGATCGGCGTGCCGCACCCGGACTTTGGCGAAGTAGGCGTGGCCCTGGTGGTGGCGCGGCCCGGCGCGGCGCTCGATGGCGATGCGCTTTTGGCCACGCTCAAATCCAAGCTGGCGCATTTCAAGGTGCCCAAGCGCTGCTTCATCGTCGCCGAGTTGCCGCGTAACACGATGGGTAAGGTACAAAAGGCGCTGCTGCGCGAACGGCACCAGGCGCTTTTCGAGTGAACACCTGTATTCAAACGGCCTTTTTACAATCCGGCCTATCCATTGATAGAGAAAAATTATGTTTGGTTTTTCTTTCCGTCGTGAACAGGAGTCAGATAACGATTTCGCCCGCGCCATGGCCCAGGCATCCGACAGCCTCGACATCCAGGTGGCGATCTCCGCGCACGAAAATTGGAAGATACGCCTGCACGCGTACCTGGATGGCACGTCTTCGGAGGCGTTCAACCCCGACGTCATTTGTTTCGACGACCGCTGCGATCTGGGCCAATGGATTCACGGGCCGGGCCGGGAGCGGCTGGGCAAGTTCCCCGGCTTCACGGCGCTGGTGGACAACCATAAGATGTTTCACTACGCCGCATCCAACGTCGTTGCCCTGTCTCAGAGGGGCAAAACGAGCGAAGCTCACAGGATACTCGAAGGCCAGTTCCAGCATTTCTCAAACCAGGTGGTGGGAATTTTGAGTCTGCTCCAAAAGGCGCGAGCGAACTACAAGTCCAAATAAGCGCTGCAGCCTGCCGCTTTCGCTTGCTCGAAATGGGCGGGGAAGCGGCGGACGCGAACACCTAGAATGGGACGCGCACCGCGCCTGTGCGCGGTTTTTTGTTTCCGCTTCCCCAGTTTCCATGCAAGACAAATATGACCACCAGGCGGTCGAGCGCGCGGCGCAGACGCATTGGCAGGCAAGCAATGCCTACCACGTGACCGAGACCCCCGGCAAACCCAAGTTCTACGCCTGCTCCATGCTGCCCTACCCCAGCGGCAAGCTGCACATGGGGCACGTGCGCAACTACACCATCAACGACATGCTGGCGCGTCAGTTGCGCATGAAGGGCTGCAACGTGTTGATGCCGATGGGCTGGGACGCCTTTGGCCTGCCCGCCGAGAACGCAGCCATCAAGAACGGCGTGCCGCCGGCACGCTGGACTTACGACAACATTGCCTACATGAAGGGCCAGATGCAGGCGATGGGGCTGGCCATCGACTGGAGCCGCGAAGTCGCCACCTGCGACCCGGACTATTACAAGTGGAACCAGTGGCTGTTTTTGAAGATGCTGGAGCGCGGCATCGCCTACCGCAAAACGCAGGTGGTCAACTGGGATCCGGTCGATCAAACCGTGCTGGCCAATGAGCAGGTGATCGACGGGCGCGGCTGGCGCACCGGCGCGCTGGTGGAAAAGCGCGAGATTCCGGGCTACTACCTCAAGATCACTGGCTACGCGCAAGAACTGCTGGACCATGTGCAGATCGGCAACCCCAAGGCCACGCTTTCGGGCTGGCCGGATCGCGTGCGGCTGATGCAGGAAAACTGGATCGGCAAGAGCGAAGGCGTGCGCTTTGCCTTTCC
>JAIRRE010000308.1 GCA_031256125.1 Burkholderiaceae bacterium | reverse complement strand
GGGTTGCTCTCGGCGATGGTGGCCGACGCCGCGCCGGACGATTTGCGCGGTACGGCTTTCGGCGTGTTCAATTTGGTCAGCGGCATCGCCCTGCTGGCCGCCAGCGCACTGGCTGGGCTGCTGTGGGACTGGCGCGGCGCGCCAGCCACCTTCTACGCCAGCGCGGCGTTTAGCGCCCTGGCTTTGCTGCTGGGACTGGGCTGGGCGCGCAAGAACTAATGCGGCATAAGGATGCCGCTCAGACAGCACCATCCACAAACACCCGGACGAATACCGGGTGCCGGGCAAAGCGGGGCGGGCGGCAGGTTCAGCCTTGCGTTGACGGGTGCCGCTGGTGCGCCAGCCAGCTTTCGGCCAAGCGCACCCAGTAAGTCGCGCCCGTCGGGATCAAGGCGTCGTTGAAATCGTAGTGCGGGTTGTGCAGTGTGCACGGCCCCAAGTCAGGGCCGGCGCCCAGATATGCCGCGCGATGCGCGCCCGCACCGTTGCCGATGAAAGCGTATGCGCCGGGGCGCGCCTGCAACATATAGGAAAAATCTTCCGCGCCCATGCTCGGTTCCTGCGCCAGCACACCGGCTTCGCCAACCACGCTGCGCATCACGCGGCGGGCAAAGTCGGCCTCATACGCGGCGTTGATGGTTGGCGGGTAGTTGCGGTGGAATTCAAACTGGTGACTTGCGCCAAAAGCGGTACACAGGCCGGCGGTCAGTTCGCGCATCCGCCGTTCGATCAAGTCCAGCGTTTCGGTGGTAAACGTGCGCACGGTGCCTTGCAGTTCGCAGGCGCCGGGGATGACGTTGTCCTGCTCACCCGTGTGAATCATGGTCACGGAGATAACGCCTGCTTCGACCGGCTTTTTGTTGCGCGTGATGATGGTCTGGAATGCCTGCACCAGTTGGCAAGCCAGCACCACCGGGTCAACCGCCAAATCCGGCATGGCCGCGTGTCCGCCCTTGCCGGTGAGGGTGATGCAAAAGTCGTTGGCCGACGCCATCACCGGCCCGGCGCTGACCGCCAGCGCGCCTTCAGGCAGGCCAGGCCAGTTGTGCAGACCGAACACGGCCTCGACCGGAAAGCGATCAAACAGACCCTCCTCGATCATGGCGCGCCCACCGCCGCCGCCTTCCTCGGCGGGCTGGAAAATCAGGTACACCGTGCCATCAAACGCGCGCGTGGCGGCCAGGTGCTGCGCCGCCGCCAGCAGCATGGCCACGTGGCCGTCGTGGCCGCAGGCGTGCATCCGACCCGGGTGCTGACTTTTGTGGGCGAAGGTGTTCGATTCGGCGATGGCTAGCGCGTCCATCTCGGCGCGCAAACCCACGGCGCGGCCGCTCCGTCCGCCATCGCGCCCGTGAACCACGCCGACCACGCCGGTTTTGCCCAGCCCCCGGTGCATGGGAATGCCCCACTCGGCCAGCTTGTCCGCCACCCGGCCGGCGGTACGTTGTTCGTCATAACCCAGTTCTGGATGGGCGTGCAAGTCGCGCCGCAACTCGGCCATGGCCGGGGCGTTGGCAATGATGGATTCAATCAGGTTCATGGCAACAGTCTAAGGCAACGCTGAACCACCCCCTAGCGGTTAGCGCATCCCAGCTTATGACATTTCTCGCTTCGTTTCAAATGACCGCGATACTGCCGGGTATCGCTACCTTTGTGCCGCCCAAGCATTTCATCTCAAATCTGGGCGCGCCAACTCGCCCGGAGTGGGTGAGGCATTGCCCTGATTGCAGGTTGGGCGTGGCGCACCCAGCGCAGTCCGCTACCATGCCACCCCATGCCGATCAAGTCCCGCTTTGCCGTTGCCGATCTCGGTTCCAACAGTTTCCGGCTGGAAATCGACCAAGCCGATAGCAACGCTCGCTTTGAACGGGTGGAGTACCTCAAAGAGACGGTGCGTCTGGGCAGCGGGCTGGATGCCGAGCGGCGTCTTTCGGGCGAGGCGATGCAGCGTGGCTTGGCGTGCCTGTCGCGCTTTGGCGAGCGGCTGGCCGGTTTCGCGCCGCAGCAGGTGCGGGCGGTAGCCACGCAAACGCTGCGCGAAGCGCGCAACCGCGAGGATTTTCTGGCTGTGGCGCAGCAGGCGCTGGGTTTTCCGATCGAAGTGATCGCGGGCGGCGAGGAGGCGCGGCTGATTTATTGCGGCGTGGCGCATTTTCTGCCCGCGTCCCGGGAGCGCCGGCTGGTGGTGGACATTGGCGGGCGCTCGACCGAACTGATCGTCGGCCAGGGACGCCAAGTGCGCGCGGGCGAGTCGCTGCGCGTGGGCAGCGTGGCGTGGTCGATGCGCTACTTTGCCGATGGTAAGCTGACCGCGCGCGCATTCGAGCGCGCCGAGGTGGCCGCGCAGGCGGTGCTCGAACCCGTGCAGGCGACGCACGGTCGCGCGCATTGGGACGCGGCCTATGGCTCCTCCGGCACGGTAGGCGCGGTGGCCGAGGTGCTACATCTGGCGGGTCGCGCGCCACGCGAAGGCGCGATTACCCGCGCCGGGCTGGACTGGCTGCAAGCGCGGCTGGTCAAGGCCGGGCAGACCAGCGCGATTGACCTGCCGGGCGTGCGCGAGAACCGCAAACCGGTGGTTGCCGGCGGCTTGGCGGTGCTGCGCGCGGTGTTCGATCTGCTGGACATCAGCCAGATGCAGCACGCCCAAGGTGCCTTGCGGCATGGCGTGCTGGTGGAAATGCTCGAGCGCGACGGTCCGGCGCGGATCAGCGAGCGGCGTGATACGCGCAACGCCGCCGTCGAACAGTTGGCCGGGCGTTACGCCGCCGACCCGGCGCAAGCCGCGCGCGTGGCGCGTACCGCGGCGGCGCTGTTGGGTCAATTGGAATCGGGCGCAGACAAATCCGCCGAGCAACAGGCGTGGCAGCGGCTGGCGCAGCAACTGGCGTGGGCGGCGCAACTGCACGAAATCGGCGCCTGGATCGCGCACCCGGATTACCACAAGCACGGCGCATATGTGCTGGAACAGGCGGAACTTTCAGGCTTTTCACTGGCCGAGCAACACCGCCTGGCGCTGCTGGTGCTGGGCCAACGCGGCAAGTTGCGCAAGGTGGAAGCGCAGTTCGCCGACGGCAACTTCATGCGCCAGTTGCTGGCGCTGCGACTGGCGGTGCTGCTTAGCCACGCGCGGCGCGATCCGCGCATGAAAGGCCTGACGCTGGCAGCACAAGTGCGCGAGCAGGGTTTCACGCTGACTTTGCCGGTCAACTGGAGCGCTGCTTGGCCGCAATCGGCCCATTTGCTGCATGAAGAGGTGTTGGCCTGGCAAAGAACGCCCTGGCGGCTGCGGGTCGTCGAGCGGCGAGGGTGAAGCGGGATGCGGCGATTGCGGTTGTTCCTGCCGCTGTCGCTGTGCTGCGCTTTGTTGGCGGGTTGCGCAGATTGGGGCGGCGGAGCGGGGCGTACACCCGATGAACAAGGCACGCAGCGAAATGCGCACGCGGCGGACGGCGAACCGGCATTCGACATCCGCGTGGAGTGCGCCGACGCGCCGTTGCGCGACTTGGTGACGCGCTTCAATGATTTGCAGCGTTACCGCGCGGTGGAAGACCTGGAGACGGCGGAGCTGGAGCGGCTGATGGTGCTGGCCAAGCGCCAGGTGCGCGAACTGCTGGCGACCCAAGGGTATTTCAGCCCGCAGGTAACCGTACGGCGCGAAGGTGGCACACCCTCTCCCCTGCCCCCTCCCCCGCTTGCGGGGGAGGGAAACGATACCGCGCAAGAAAAGATAGCCCCTCCCCCGCTTGCGGGGGAGGGGTTGGGGAGAGGGTTGGTCGTGGTGATCGCCATCACCCCCGGAGCGGTAACCGTCGTAGGGCAGGCGCAAGTGGATTTCGCGGGCGACATCGCCGCTTCTGCCAATCCAGATGCGGTAGTGCAGCGCACGAGCATCGCGCAGGGTTGGGCGCTGGCCCCGGGCAAGCCGTTCACGCAGACCGACTGGAGCGCCGCCAAGACCGCCGCACTGCGCGCGCTGGTGGAGCGCCGCTACCCGCGCGGGCACATCAGCGCCAGCCGGGCTGACGTGAACACCCCCGATGCGCGGGCGAATCTGGCCGTCACGCTCGATTCCGGGCCACCGTTTTACCTGGGCGCGGCCACGGTGGGCGGTGCGCGGCGCTATCCGGCGGATTTGCCGCAGCGCCTGTCCTGGCTCAAGCCCGGCGACGTATACGACCAGCAAAAACTGGTCGATGCCCAGCAGCGCCTGGCGGCCAGCGGCTATTACGACTCGGCCTACGTCAGCATCGACCCGGACACGGCAACGCCCGATGCCACGCCGGTGCATTACAGCGTAACCGAAGCCAAACGCTACAAGCTGCAATTGGGCGTGGGCTACAGCACCGACAGCGGCCCGCGCGCGTCCATGAGCTGGCGCGACAACACCTTCGCCGGTACAAGCTGGCGCAACGACACGCAATTGCGCATCGACCCCAAGGAGCCGCTGCTGGAAACGGGCCTGACCTCGCTGCCGGACGCGGACGGCTGGCGCTGGAATGCGCTGGCGCGCGTGATGCGCCTGGACGACGGGCAACTGACGACCAACGCGCAAACGCTGCGCGCGGGCCGGATGCAAAGCGCGCCGCAATACGAGCGCAGCATTTACCTGCAATACGACAACGCCGTGGTTACTGGCTCGGGCGCGGCCAGCAACGTGCTGGTGGGCGACGGCGCGGCAGCCAGCGTCAACTGGAGCTGGACCGGGCGCTATTTCGACAGCCTGACCCTGCCCCGGCGCGGCTTCGGGCTGGCTGGCGAACTGGGTCTGGGCATGACAACCAAGGGCAAGTCAGAGCCGTTCACACGCCTGTCGGGCCGCTGGCTGGGTGTGATCCCGGTACATGACGGCGCGCCTGCCGGCGGCAGCCGCATCGCGCTGCGCACCGAACTGGGCGCCATCTTTGCCAACGCCAGCGCGCGCGTGCCCGCAACTTATTTGTGGCGCACCGGCGGCGACACCACGGTGCGCGGTTACAGCTACCGCAGCATCGGCGTGCCGTTGCAGGCAGGTGTGATCGCGCCGGGGCGCTATTTGGCGGTGGGCAGCATCGAATACCAGCGTCCGATCTTGCAACAGCGCCTGCCGGGGCTGTTGGAACACGTGCTGTTCATCGACGCTGGCGACGTGGCCAACCATGCCGACGACCTGCGCCCGCGCGTGGGCGTGGGCACCGGACTGCGCCTCATCACGCCCGCCGGGCCAATGGAGCTGGATGTGGCCTACGGCCTGAAAGTCCACCAGTTCCGGTTGCACATGAACGTGGGGTTTACGTTCTGATGAACGACGACGAGACCGTTGCACGCGCAGAACAGCCCGCAAGCGTGGGCGCGCCCGCGCCGCCGTCCACCGCTGGTGAAGATCGGCGGGACGCAACGCACAACGCCCATCGCGGCTGGCTGCGCCTGGCCCTACTGCCTTTGGCCGGACTGTTGCTGGCGCTGGTGGTGACCCTGGCGGCGCTGTGGGTTTGGACGGGCACGCAAGGCTCGCTGGCCACCGCGCTGCGCTGGGCTGGGCGCTGGACGCCCATCGCCGCGCAAGGCGTGCAAGGCGATCTGCGCCACGGCGGTACGGCCGATCAGCTGACCTGGGCGCAAGGCGGCCTGCGCGTGCAGGTGCGCGGCGCGCGCCTGTCGTGGTCGCCTGGCGCGCTGCTGCACCGGACATTGCATGTGCGCCAACTGGCCGCGGCGCAAATCGTGATCGAACACCAGCCCACGCCGGTATCCGCGCAGCCCGCCGCCGGGCCGCCGGCATCGTTCGCGTTGCCGCTGACGGTGCGGGTCGATGCGCTCGCGGTGGGCGAGCTGCGCTGGGCCGGACCAATGCCCATCGTGGTACATGATTTGGCTGCACGCTATCAATATAAGAGCGACCAGCATACGCTGGAAATCGGCCACGCGCGGATAGAAACCCCAAGCGGTAACGCTGAACTGAACGCGAGCGCAACCCTGCAAGCCCATGCGCCACTGATTCTGGATGCAGCACTCGGTGGCGCGCTGAACGCAAGCGCCGCCCCGCCGCTGGCCGTACAAGCCGCGCTGCGTGGGCCGCTGACGGATTTGCAGATCACCCTGGACGCGCAAACCGCCCAAGTGCCCCGTCAGCAAGCGCATCTCCAGGCGCAACTCGCCCCCTGGGCCGCGCAGCCGCTGCCCGAAGCACACGGGCGCGTCGAGCGGCTCGACCTGCGCACGTTGCTGGCCACGCTCTGGCCGAGTGCGCCACGCACCGCGATCACCGGGCGGTTCGACCTTGCGCCCATCGCCGGCAGCGGCTGGCACGCCGCCGCCGACCTGACCAATACCGAACGCAGCCTGCCCATCGAACGCGCGCAAGCCAGCCTCGATTGGCAAGGCCAAACCGTCACGGTGGGCGCGTTCCAGGTTGGCGGCGCGGGCAGCCAGTTGCAAGCGCACGGGCATTGGCAATTTGACGCGCGGCAGGGTGCGGTCGAGGCCGCGCTTACCGCGCCGGGCGCTACGCTGGCAATCCAAGGCGACATCGCACCGGACAGTGGCGCTGGTCGCGTAAAGGCCGATGTATCCGACGCGGCGCGCCTGTTGGCTTGGGTGCGTATGTTGCCGGGGCTGGACGCGGCATTGGCGGCCCGATTGCCCGGCAACGCGCAGGGACAGGCGCATCTGGCGGCCGATTGGCGCGGCGGTTGGCGCAACGCCCAAGCCACCGCCGTTCAGGCCGCGCTGACGGTTCCGGCACTAACGGTACAAACCGCCGCCGACCACGCGCCGATCCGCGTGCAAGACCTGAGCCTGAACCTCAGCGGTACGCTGGCGCAAGCGCGGTTGGCGCTCGATGGCCAGGTGGATCAGGGCCAGCGGCAGGCGGCGCTGCGCCTGACGGCCAACGGCGGGTTGTCCGATGCGGTTCCACATTCCGCGTTCCGCGCCAACAGCGCACGCGGGCTGTCCGCCGGCAAAGCGGCAACACCCCGCACGCCATCGACTTGGCATCTGTCGCTGGACAGCTTGAACCTGCACGCGCAAGACCCGCGCACCGGCGTCTGGACGCTAACGGCGAATCAGCCAGTGGTGCTGGACATTCAGACCCACGGCACATTCGACATCGGCGCGGGCGCGTTAACCCTGGCCGCCACCGGACTGCCCTCAGATGACGAGCGCGTGCGCGATCAATTTCCAGCCGACGGGATAACGTCCCCCATCACGCTGGCTTGGGATGCGTCGCGCTGGGATGGCCGGTTGCTTGCCACCAGCGGGCGGCTGACGGGGCTGTCTTTGGCGCTGATTGAGGGTTTGACCGGCCAGCATCTGCGCGCCGCCGGCATCGACGGCGACGTGGCGCTGACGGCGGCGTGGCGCGCGCGGATCGGACCCGGCCAGCCGCTGGACTTGCACGCCAGCCTGGAGCGCACGGCGGGCGATTTGACGCTCATCGCCAACGACCCGCAAACCGGCTTGCAAACGCGCGTCGCCGCGGGATTGCGCGCGGCGCGCGTGGCGCTCGATGGCAGTGGCAACGAAGTGCGCGCACAGGCGCAGTGGACCAGCGAGCGCGCCGGACAAATCAGCGTCGATGTGCGCACGCAACTCACGTCCGCGCCGCAAGGCCTGGGCTGGGCGTGGCCCGAAGCCGCGCCCGTGGCGGGTCAGATCAGCGCGCGGCTGCCGCAAATGGCCGTTTGGTCGGCGCTGGCCCCGCCGGGCTGGCGGCTGCGCGGGATATTGGCGGCGGACGCGCATATCGCGGGCACGCGCGGCGACCCGCAAATCACCGGCACGCTCACAGCCGAGCATCTGGCGCTGCGTTCGGTGGTCGATGGCGTGCAGTTCGGCGGTGGTCGCCTGCGGGCGCGGTTCGACGGCGCACGGCTGATCATCGACGAATTCAGTCTGCGCGGTGCGGGCCGCAGAAGCGGGCATGCCACCCCCGGCGGCACGCTCACGGCGACTGGCCAAGCCGGCTGGATCGACGGCCGCGCGCAAGCGCAACTCACCGCCACGCTGGACCACCTGCGCGCCAGCATCCGAGCCGACCGGCAAATGACCATCTCGGGCCGCGTACAGGCGGCGCTCGATGGCAGCGCCATCACCGCGCACGGGCGGCTGCTGGTGGATGACGCCAGCATCACCCTGCCCGACCAGAGCGCGCCGGCGCTGGACGAGGATGTGGTGATACACGGCTCGAAAAACCACGCGCCGCGCGATCCAACCACGGCCCAAAACCCAAGTCCTCAAGAAGGGCTGCCAACCTCGCGCAGCGAGGCGCGTGGGGGCACCCTGCTTGAAACCGATGCCCTGGTCGAAATCGACCTGGGAAATCAATTCCGCGTGCAGGGACAGGGGATCGACACGCGCCTGACAGGCGCGCTCACGCTCGCAGCGTTGGGGCCGATCTCCGCCATGCCCAAACTGACCGGCGACATTCATACGGTCGGCGGGCAGTTTCGCGCCTACGGGCAAAAGCTCGACATTGCGCGCGGCCTGATCCGCTTTACCGGCGCGGTGGACAACCCGGCGCTGGACATTCTGGCGCTGCGGCCGATCTACGACGCCAACCAGAAAGCGGGCGTGCAAGTGCAAGGCACGGCGTTGCTGCCGCGCGTGCGGCTGTATGCCGACCCTGCCTTGCCCGACAGCCAGACGCTGGCTTGGTTGCTGCTCGGTCACGCCGCGCCCGCTACCGGCGCGGAAGCAGCGATGCTGCAATCGGCGGCGCTGGCAATGCTGGGCGGACGCGAAGGCCGGGGGCTGGCCGCGCATTTCGGACTGGACGAGTTGAGTTTTGCCAATACCACTGACGCCAATGGCGTGCAAAGCGCCAGCGTCACGCTGGGCAAACGCCTCTCGCGCCGCTTGTATGCGGCGTATCAGCAAAGCCTGTCGGGCGCGGCGGGGTCGCTGTTGATCTTCTACGAACTCTCGCGCCGTTGGCAATTGCGCGCCCAAGCTGGCGCAAATGCGGCGGTGGATTTGATTTACAGCGTGTCGTTTGGCGCAGAGTGAGAGGATGCCGGTACGCCCCCTGGCGCTTGCCCGTCATTGCTCGCCCGATTGCGCGGCGAAGGTGATGTGCAGCAGCCCTTCGCGGCGCGCCGCTTCCAGCGCGGTAATCACGGCCTGGTGCGTTGATTGCGCGTCAGCGCTGATGACGACAATGCTGTCCTTGTCCGCCGCGGCGTGGAGGGCGGCGGCCAGAGCGGCCGCGCCATTGCCTTCGATGGGCTGCTGGTTGACCGCATAGCGCCCGTCGGCGGTGATGTCGATGACGACCTCCCGCGGATGATCCTTGGCCGCGTTGGCGTTGGCCGTAGGCAGCGTCAGTTGCAGCTCGGTGAACTTGCTGTAGGTCGTAGTCAGCATCAGGAAGATCAGGATCACCAGCAGCACGTCGATGAACGGGATCAGGTTCATCTCCGGTTCTTCGGGCTGGCGGGAGCGGAATTTCACTGCCCGGCTCCCCGGGCTTCGCGGGCGGCGGCCTCGCGCACCGCGTCGCGCACCATATTGCGATCCTGATCGCGCGCGGTCCGGGCGCCGCCCGGGCACATCGGTTCCAAGTGGTGGGCGAAGCGCTCGGCGGACACTTCCAGCGCCAGCACGTAGCCATCGACCCGGGCGCGGAAGTAGCGCCAGCCAATGAGCGAAGGAATGGCCACCATCAGCCCGAACGCCGTGTTGTACAGCGCTGTCGAAATGCCGTGCGCCAGTTGCGCCGGGTTGCCGCCTGAGAGTGTTCCGGTGGGCGCCTGCGAGCCGAAAATTTCGATCATGCCGATGACCGTGCCCAGCAGGCCCAGCAGCGGCGCAATGGAGGCGATGGTGGCCAGCGCGGGCAGGTAGCGCTCCAATTGGTGCGCGACTGTGCGGCCGGCCGATTCCATGGCCGCGCGCATTTCCTCTGGGGTGCATTGCGGGTTGCTGTTCATGGCCCGCAAACCCGCCGCCAAGACCCGCCCGAGCGCCGAATGCTGTTCGAGCTGGCCCACGGTTTCGGCATCCGGCACGCCTTGGCGCGATACGCCGATGGCCTCATCGAGCAACAGCGGCGGAACCACGCCGCCGGGTTTGAGTTTGAGCGCGCGCTCAATGATGAAGGCCAGCGCCAGAATGGAACACAAAATCAGCGGCCAGATGGGCCAGCCAGCGGCTTGTATGATGGAAATCAAAGCGTGCTCTCCGGGCCGGACACAGAACAATGACGGCGTTGGGGGGATGTGCGGGTGGCGCTGATTATGGCAGGTGACAGGGCAGAGGGCGCAACGGGAAATCAAGCATCAGGAAGTCCGTTGGGGAAATGACTGCAAGTTTGTTAACATTTCCTTTTTTGTAACTAATCGAAACAAAATAAAGGCGGTTTAAAGTACCAACACACCAACTTGACGGCCTGTGGGTGCTGGGTTCCTTCACGCTCGATACGCATACTTTGTTACCACACAAACGGTGGATAACTTTGTGAAAAAACCTTGCGCCCCATTGCACAGACCGCGCCGTTGGGCGGTTCACAATGG
>JAIRRE010000262.1 GCA_031256125.1 Burkholderiaceae bacterium | reverse complement strand
CGCCGCCGACATCGACGCCGCCCGCGCACAAGCCACGGCGCAGACCATCACGCGCACGGGCGCGCAGGCTTGGAGCTATGCCATCGACGTGACCCAACGCGATGCCGTGCGCGCGCTTGCCGCGCAGATGGTTCAGCAGCACGGCCCGATCGACATCCTCATCAACAACGCGGGCATCGCCGGGCGTTCCGCCTTCGACGCCGAGGATCAGCCCGCTGTCTGGGATCGCCTGTTGGCCGTCAACCTCCACGGCCTGTTCAACGTCAGCCACGCTTTCACGCCGCAGTTGAAGACCACGCGCGGCTGCATTGTCAACATGGCCTCGATCGCCGCTTTTGTCAGCGGCATTTCTACCGCCGGCTATATTGCTTCCAAAGGCGCCATCCGTTCGCTCACGCAAGCGATGGCGCGCGACCTGGCCCCCGCTGGCGTCCGCGTCAACGCCGTTGCGCCCGGTGTCATGCTTACCGAACTGGTGCGCCCGATGCGCGACGTGCCCGGCGGCCTCGACTGGTACACCAGCCGCGTGCCGTTGGGGCGCTGCGGTGAGCCGGAAGAAGTAGTCGGCCCCATCGTCTTCCTTTGTTCGCCGATGGCTAGCTACGTCAACGGTGTAGTGCTGCCGATTGATGGCGGCTTTCTCAGCTTCTGAGCTGTGCCCAACCAAGTCGATTCTCGCCTGCGCAGAAAGGGCAGTAGCACTCCGTCTTTTATAGCTGCTTGCCAAGGTGTGACCGGCATTTCAGATACTTTTCATTCTGAAATGCTTACCAGACCTTGGCAGCAGTTATCAATTTGCTAGTTTGCGCAGGAACGGCGCTGTTCTGAGCCGATCAATCGGTCGACAACGCTCCCTGATCCTGGCTGTGTTGCTTGGCCAGGGGCACGTATTTGAAGGTGCCGCTGGCTTGCGCGCAAAGATTGCCTTCGGCATCAAATACCGCGCCTTCGGCAAAGGCTAGGCTGCCCGTGTGGTGCAGCAGACGTCCGCGCGCGGTGAGCGTTGCGGCGGGTGCCGGGCGCATGAAGCTGGTTTTCATTTCGATGGTGATGACGCGACTGCCCGCTCGCGCACTGCGTGCGGCAGCAGCCATGCTCACATCCAGCAAAGTCATGACCGCGCCGCCATGCGTAACGCCAAAAGAGTTGCGGTGCTCCGGGCGCGGCGCAAAGCACAGCTCGGACTGACCGCCTTCGAACTTTTCCAGCGTAAAGCCCAACTCACGCACGAACGGAATGGGCAGGCCAAAGTCGATGCTCATACGTGCGGCCCTCATCCGCTGACAACCACACTGGCGCCGCCATCCACCGCCAGCCACTGGCCGGTGATGTGCTTGCCGGCGTCGCTGGCGTACAGCAGAGCAATGCCTTTGAGGTCTTCGTCGTCACCCAGCCTGCCCAGTGGCGCGTGCGCGGCCGCTTTATCCTCACCCATCTGCTCGAGTATGCCTCGCGACAGTTTGCTGGGAAAAATACCGGGACAAATGGCGTTGACGGTAATGCCATGGCGGCCCCATTCGCAAGCCAGCGCGCGGGTGAAGTTGATGACCGCGCCTTTACTGGTGTTGTAAGCAATGGTTTGCAGGTGCGGCATGTTGCCGCCCAGTCCCGCAATGCTGGCCACATTGATGATGCGCCCGCGACGGCGGGCGATCATACTTTTGTTGGCCACCTGCTGGCTGAGCAAAAAATAACCGCGCACATTCAGGTTCATCACCTTGTCCCAGGCAGCCAGCGGATGCTCTTCAGCCGGCGCGCCCCAGGTAGCGCCGGCATTGTTGACCAGGACATCCACCTCGCCTAAGCGTTCCAACGTTGCGTCGACCAAGCGGTGAAGGTCCGCCTCTTGGGCGGCGTCGGCGGCGATCCAGTGCGCATCGATACCGTCCGCTTGCAGCGCGGCCACTGCCCGCTCCAGCTCTTCGGCCTTGCGGGCGCTGACCATCAGACGTGCGCCAGCCTCACCCAGCGCGCGCGCAATTTGCAGGCCAAGGCCGCGCGAACCGCCGGTGACCAGCGCGATCTTACCTTGCATGTCAAACAATTGCTGGACAGTGCGTGTCATGGTGGCGTTCCTCCATATAAAAATAGAGTCAAAAAACTTCCTCGGGCAGGCGGCGCAGGTCGTGCGCCCAGCTTTCCATTAGGCGCAGCCTGGCGTCGATCCTAAGCAATTTACAATTCATAAACACTGAACGCCACCAGCTAAAGCTTGTCGGTACCTTTTAGCTGTGGTAATTCAGACATGATCTGACAGCGTTATTTCCGTTTTGAGGTTTCTACTGTCCGATTAGCTAAGCTGTCCGACCTTTTCGATCCAGAGCTGTTTTCCGTCAAAGAGTGTCTGCATGGGCGTTCTGCCGCAGCACATTTTCCCTTGGTGAGTTCGTTCCGTGTTGTAATAATCTATTCAGGCGTCCAAGTCGGCTTGTAACTCTTGCCAAGAGTGATACAATTTGCGCCGGAAAGCAACCTCGTAAAACTCATGCAGGATAGTTTTCCAGGGTGGCCAAACTCTGCTTCATGGACGCCAAGTCGTGGCTGTGAATGGCGCTATAATCGGGAACTGCCCCAACTCCTCACCAGTTTCAATCGCTTGGTGGCAAAAAACAAAATCTTGATGGTCTAGAGCTTTAAAAACCACTCCTACAGGGACGACTACCATTGTTTACCGCTGAATACACAAGCGCCTGAACCCGTATGGCCGAAGCCTCATAAAAAATACCCCGGTTCGGGAACAGCGTCAGATGAATGCTGTATCAGCACAGAAGCATCGCCATAAATTATCGGAAACGTCGGATTCGCTACCAGCGAATTGTGGCCAACCCCCCGATGCGGGCGCATCAGCGGTAAATAGCCATGGCGTCGCCGTAGGAATAAAAGCGATAACCGGCCTGGATGGCAATCTCGTAGCTGGCGAGTAACCTTTCCCGCCCACACAGGGCGGCGACGAGAAACATCAAGGATGTCTCGGGCAGGTGGAAATTGGTGATCAGATTATCGACGACCCGGAAGTGAAATCCCGGATAGATGTAAAGATCACACCAGCCGCTGACCGGTCGCGGTTCCCCTGACCGGGCGGCAAATTCCAGCGCCCGCGTCGTTGTCGTGCCCACCGCCCAGACCTTGCCGCCTCGGCTTTTGGCCATTGCTACCGCCGCCACGCAGTCTTTTGCCACCTCGATATATTCGGCGTGAATGTTGTGGCCGAGGATGTCGTCGCTGCGCACCGGCGCGAATGTGCCATAACCGACATGCAGAGTCAGGCGGGCGATGCGAACGCCTTTTGCCGCCAGCGCCGTCAGCAGTTCTGGCGTGAAATGCAGCCCGGCGGTCGGGGCGGCGACGGCGCCAGGCTTATCGGCGTAGACGGTCTGGTAACGTTCTCGGTCTTGACCTGGGTCTTGGCCATGGCCTTGGCCATCGCGGCTGATGTAGGGCGGCAGCGGGCTTTGGCCGCAACGCGCAAGAAGGACGGGCCAATCCCGCCCCGCGGGGCAAAGGAGCCGCACCCGCCACATGCCCTCG
>JAIRRE010000149.1 GCA_031256125.1 Burkholderiaceae bacterium | reverse complement strand
GGATTGGCCGACCCTGATGGCTTGGTGGCCGATGTGCGCCAGGCCATTGCAATGAACTCGCCTTTGGGTGCGTTCACCGTGCGCGATCTGGAGCGCGTGGTGGAACAAGGAAGCGTGGAATTGAACGGCATCGCCATCAATCGCCAAAAAATTGACGACATGGTGCTGGATATGCGCAAAACGCTCGATGTGGCGGCGGCTTTGGATGTGCCCAACCGGCTTGTCGATCTACTGGGCAAATTGCTGCTTAATATCGAGGAGCGTTCCGGCCTCGACTTCACGCCTGACCTGACCAACCTCAAGCGCCCGCTGGAACGCGCCGGCAGCATGCTTGGCAGCCGGGCATTGGCAAAACCAGCGCAAGGCCAAGACCCATCTACATTGCCGGCGGTCGGTACGGCCTCGGCGATGGCTGTTCAGGCCATAGGCTTTTTGAATTCGCGCGCCGATGTCGTAAACGCCATGGACGCAATTTGTACCTATCTGGAGCGCCATGAGCCGACCAACCCTGTCCCGCTACTCATTCGACGGGCGCAACGGCTGATGGATATGAATTTTCTGGACATCGTCAAAGATATGTCCCCCGACGGCCTCAATCAGGTCTTGAACCTTGCCGGTCCCCAGGCAAATGGAGCCAAATGAATAGTCTGCGCATCCGCAGCATCCATCAGCCTTTGAACCGATCATGAAATTTCTGCTTACGCTCTTGACCTGCTTGCCGTTACTGGCATGGTCGGCAAGTTTTGACTGTCAAAAAGCGCGCAACGTTACCGAGCGCGCCATTTGCGCTGATGCGCAACTCTCCCGGTTCGATTTGCAACCGGCGCAAACCTCCCATGACGCCTTGCAGGCGCTGCCGGAGCAAAGCGACAAAAACCAGCTCATCGGGCAGCAGAAATACTGGATTGCCAGTGTGAGCACAACCGCTGCCGAAACGACGCCTGCCTGCGCACGACCTACCAGTCCAGAATCGGGCAGCTTGGTCAACAGGGGTATGAACCGCCAGAGGCCGCCGCAGCCGCGTACTGCATCCGGGCGGGGGCGATCATCTCAAGTGCGGGAACGTGACTTACTGGATTAATGTATTTGATTCAGTTACGCTCTATCAGTGGGCGCTCGACCGATAGAGTGCCGCCAAGCCGCTGGCGCAACAGGAAAAATGACTTGAGACGCCCCGCAACTGCCCCGGCTTGATGCGCAACTAACGCAAATCTACCGCGACGCATTGAAGCCGCAACCGTCGGAGGCGAAACACAGCCGCCAGGATATGCTGGGCAGCCAAAAAAATCAAAGCCAAATCAGTTGGAAGTAGAAGAACTGGATTACCTATATGTCGCTCGCATTCTGCACGATTACCTGGTTTATAAGGCTGCTTGGCGAACAAGGCTGGATCGGAGCGATACCGCTGTGCGATCGCCTGAATTGGCGTTTTGCTCCCCAGTGCCGACTGAGGCAGTTGGTGGTTGTACAACGCCACATAACGCAGCAGCGTATGCGCCAGATTCTCTCTACTGTTGAAGTGATGTGTCCTGAGCAGGTAACGCTCGACATTCAACGCTTGTCTTCTCGTATCCGGCGACAATCGGCATATGCCTGAACCTATCTACCGCATCGCGCCTTCCATCCTGTCGGCCGATTTCGCCCGGCTGGGCGAAGAAGTACACACCGTGATCGCCGCCGGGGCGGACTGGATTCATTTCGACGTGATGGATAACCATTACGTGCCCAACCTCACGTTCGGCCCGATGGTGCTGGAGGCGATCAAGCCCCACGCTGCGCGCGCCGATGGCAGCGCGGCGCTGCTGGACGTGCACATGATGGTGCAGCCGGTCGATGAACTGGCGCAGGCGTTTGTCCGAGCGGGCGCGGGACTCATCAGCTTCCACCCAGAGGCCTGCGGCCACCCGCACCGCAGCGTGCAAGCCATCAAGGCGGCGGGCTGCCAAGTTGGGCTGGCGTTCAACCCGGCTACGCCGCTGGATGTGCTGGACTGGCTGATCGAGGACATCGACCTGATTCTTATCATGAGCGTCAACCCCGGCTTTGGCGGTCAGAGCTTTATTGACAGTGCGCTGCGCAAGATCGAAGCCGCGCGCCGCCGCATCGACGCTTCGGGCCGCGACATTCGGCTGCAAGTCGATGGCGGCATCAAACCGGCCAACATCCGCCGCGTCGCGCAAGCAGGGGCGGATACGTTCGTGGCCGGTAGCGCCATTTTCGGCAAACCCGATTACGCGGCGGTCATCGCCGACATGCGGCAGGCGCTAAAGAACCCGCGATGAATAGTACCGATGAAACTCACCGCAATGGCGAAATGGGAAAAGTGGGCGGAACAGCGCTCATCATAGGCGGCAGTGGCGCACTCGGCAGCGAAATATGCCAGCGACTGGCGCTGGATTTTGATAATATTTTCTTCACTTACCGCTCCCATGCAGATCGGGCCCAAGCCCTGGCGGCACAGTTGCAGTGTGCGGCGCGGGCCGAATGCGCGCCTGTCGATGTACGCGACCGGAATGCCGTCGAAAACGTAATCCAGGAGGTCGCATCCCGTTTCGGCTCGCTTGAAGCGGTGGTATTCGCGTCTGGGGTTAATATTGAACAACCCTTTGTTTCTCAAATCACGGCCGAGCAATGGTGGGAAGTGATTGAGTCGGAGCTTTTGGGTTTTACCCACGTGGTGGCTGCCGTGCTGCCGGTTTTCCGCAATCAAAAACGCGGCGTATTCGTCAATATCGGGACTTTCGGCACCCATGCGTATCCCCCTGGAGACGCGCTCTCGGCGGTCCCAAAAGCCGGAACCGAGATGCTTTGCCGTGCTGTGGCCCGTGAAGAAGGGCGATACGGAATCCGGGCCAATGTGGTAGCGCCTGGTATTATTGCGGCAGGCATTGGCGTCAAGCTGATGGAAAATACTTTTAGCCCGCAAATGTGGGAGCAACAACGCCAGCGCATACCTCTGCGCGAATTTGGCCAACCCCGCGATATCGCCGAGGCAGTCGCGTTTCTGGTGTCAGAGCGGGCGCGTTATATCACGGGCATGACCTTGATCGTGGACGGCGGGATGCACCTGTAGCTCATTGGGTTGACGGCGGTTTTCCTGAACGCAGCATCGCCAGCACCATCTGCTGGTGAATAACGATCAGCCGTTGCTGGCTTATCCGTCCGCGCGCGTGATACCAATTGCAAACGCTCGTCAGCATGGAAAGAATGGATTGCGTGAGAATATGTACGTCGGGCACTGAAAAATCACCGTTGTGACCGCCGGCGACAATCAATCCCATAAAAAATTGCTCGTATTTTTTGCGCAACCCAATATAATGTTTATAATGGTTGGCAGAGAGGCTGCGCATTTCTGCGTGGCTGATGAGTGTTTCTTTGCGCCTGGCGGTATGCCAGCGAATATGAAATGCAACAAAGGCGTTGATGCGCTCGCTCACCCCTTGCACGGCTTCAAGGTTCTTATCGAGTTCAGCCAGAATTTCTTCCATGATTTCGCACATGATGCGGAATAGAAAATCATCCTTGCTGCTAAAATAATTGTACAATGATCCTGCGCCTTTTAACCCAGCCTGGTGTGCCAAATCCCGCAAATTCATGGCCTCGAAACCATGCCGATAAATAAGTTCGATGCCAGCTTTGCGAATTGCCAGCCAGGTTGCTTCCCGGTTTGAACCAATGGTGCGCATGTGTTAGAACATCTTGATTCTTGATATACCTACCAAACACTCTGTTGAGACGTGCGTAACTGGGTTTTGAGAATCTTGCCGGAAGCGGTTTTAGGCAAAGCATCCATGATCCGAATATACTTGGGCACCTTGTAACCGCCAATCCGGGTACGGCAGAAATCAATAATATCTTGTGCGCTTGCCGATTTTCCATCGCGCAGCGTCACCGCCGCGACCAGCGCTTCGCCCCAATGTTCGTCGGGCACGCCATAAGCGGCGACTTCCGCAACCGCCGGATGTGTCGCAATAACCTCCTCGACTTCCCGGGGATAAATGTTGACCCCGCCACTAATAATCATATCCTTCATGCGATCGACGACATAGATAAAGCCATGCGCGTCCATGCGGGCCAGGTCGCCCGTGTGCAGCCAGCCATCGCGGATCGCCTCGGCGGTGGCGTCGGGCCGTTTCCAATAGCCTTTTTTCATCACGTTGGGGCCTCGGACGATGATTTCTCCGATTTCGTCCGTGCGGCAATCCCTGCCACCATCATCAACGACGCGGACTTCGCATCTGCCCACGCCTTTGCCGATCGACCCCAGCGCGATTGCGTGATCGGCGGGCAATAGGACTGAGGCGTGCGAGGTTGTTTCCGTCATGCCATAGGCATGAATCAGAATCGGCCCGAATGCCTGTCCGGCTTCCATGAGCCGCGCCTTGAAAATACTGGCCGCGCCATAGGAAATGGCTTTGAGCGAAGAATGATCGCGCCGGGCAAAGTCGGGATGATCCATCATCTGGTAAAGCGCGGTGGGCGCGGCAAAGAAATAGCTTACACGTTCTTGCTCGATCCGCCGCAAGGCTACCCCAGGTTCGAATTTTTCGATCAAGGCCGTGGCCGCGCCATAAGCAAGGTGAAAAAAGGAGTGCACGCAGGCGGCGTGATACAGCGGGCTGATTTGCAGGTTCAGGCTGTTTTCGTTCAACTCGACGATGGACGCCAGGTCGGCGAAATCGGCCAGGTAGTTCCCGTGTGTGAGCACGACGCCTTTGGGGCGCGAAGTGGTGCCGCTGGTGTAGAGAATGGCGGCATCGGTGTCGCTATTGAGGCCGTTGGCATCGGGCATCGGCAGTCCGCGGGCTGAATCAATCCAGGCTTCATATGAACCGGGCGCGTCACGACCATCGTCAACCAGAATCGACTGCTCAAGCGAAGGCACGGCTTGCCGCAGGCGTTCCAGGCTGGGTTCGTAAGCGCGCTCCGTAATCAGGAGTTTCGGCTGTGCATCGTTCAAAAGGGTTGCGTGTTCGACCACATGCAGGCGCCAATTCAGCGGCACAAAAATGGCGCCAATTCCCGTGACGGCAAAGTAGCATTCGATGAATTCCGGCCGGTTTTGGAGCAGCACGGCAACGCGGTCGCCGCGCTCGATGCCCGAACGTTTCAGGGCGGCGCCGAGTGCGCTAACGCGCGCTTGCAATTGGGCAAACGACTGCCAGCGCCCCTGGAACAAGATGGCCTTGCGTTCCGGCGCCATCCTGGGGTTGTTGAAAAGAATGTCGCGCAGCGATTGGATGGCGCTCATTTTTGTTTCCTTGCCTCCTGGTGTCGCCCGGCATCAATGCGCGTTGCGCGCCTTGAGCGTTTCGCGCGCAATGATGATCTTCATGATTTCGGATGTTCCGGCGCCAATTTCGTGGTGCTTGGCATCGCGGTAGAGCCGGGCAACGGGGTATTCCTCCATGTAGCCGTAGCCGCCAAAAATCTGTACCGCGTCATTGGACGCCTGTACCGCCATTTGCGAGGAATAGAGTTTCAGGATCGCCGCTTCGCGCGTCACCTTCTCGCCACGGCCGACCGCGTGTAGCAGGCGGTAGAGCATGGTGCGCGACATTTCGATGCCGACGGCCATCGCAGCGATTTTTTCCTGAATGAGCTGATACTCGGCAATCTTGCGGCCAAACACCTGACGCTCCTGTGCATAAGCCGCCGCGGCGTCCAGGCAGCCTTGCGCGATGCCGATGGTAGATGCGCCTTCGAGCACACGTTCGGTGTCCAGCGACTCCATCAGATAGTGAAAGCCGCGTTCGGCCTCCCCCAGAACCTGCGCCGCCGAAACGCGCACATCGGTCAAAAAGACCTCGCCGGTAGGCGAACTCTTCATGCCCATTTTTTGCAGCGGCTGGCCGGTTTCCAGGCCGGGCGTGCCGCGCTCGACGATGAACCAGGTACCTCCGTCGATCCTGCGCGGCTCGCCACTGGTGCGCGCGATTACGAGAATGAAATCGGCAATCGGCGCGTTGGTGATAAAGGTTTTCGATCCGTTGATGATGTAGTGGTCGCCGTCCTTGCGGGCGCTGGTGCGCGCACTCAGGGCGTCGGAGCCGCCCTTGGGTTCGGTGATCGCCATCGAGCCGATCTTCTCGCCGCGCAGCACCGGCACCAGATATTTTTGCTTCTGCTCTTCCGTACCGTGGGCGTTGAGCGCGCGCGCAAACAGCACAATGTCGGCGAAGACGGAAATATCCAGGCCGGCATTGATGCGCGCCATTTCTTCGCTGACGATCGCCCGTGTTGTCAGTGGCGCACCCGCGCCTCCGTACGCTTCCGGGAAAAACGAACTCAGCAGGCCCAGCTCGCCCATCGACCGGAACAGACTGCGCGGGAAGACTCCCTTGGTTTCCATCTCCGGCGTCAGCGGCGCGACCTCGGTTTCCATGAACCGCCTCACGGTGCGCTGAAATTCAATTTCTTCCGGGCTGAGTAGCGAGGCAATGGGGGTGGACATGTCAATCTCCTCAAACAGATCATTTTTCTGTGGCGGGCGGGTCAGGCGACCGGCATACCGAACAGACTGGTCAACCGGCCGATGTCCTTATCCGGCAGGCGCTCGCCATAGCCGACGCGGCTGGTCTCCGGCAAGCCGAACTTGCGCGTCAGGTCAACGCGCAGTTCGGTCATCTTCAGGCCAACCGTCAGGCAATCGAAAATCGGCACGCCCGAATCGGGCGTGCGCGTCAGGCCCGCCGCCGAAGACATCACGCTCAAACCCGCGCTGCCGATGACGATCGCATCCGCGTCCCGTTGTTCGACCAATTCGCTGGCGGCCTCGGCCACAGCCTTGGCGACCACTTCCGGGTTCTGGAATCCCACCGTAAAAGCTTCCATCGAGGGAATGCCGATACGTTTGACGCCGGCAAACCGCGTGCCCAGTCCGTAGGCGTTGACCATCATCTCGCAGCACTCCGACCATGACCGGTCGGCGACCGTGACGACGCCGATCTTGTAGCCGTATCCGCACGCCAGATGCAAGGCGGCTTCCATCGGCCCGACCACGGGCACGGGTAACAGGGTGCGCCCTTCCGCGATGCCGGGATCGCCGGAACAGGCCACCATGACGCCATCGGCGCCACCGCGCCCGGCAGCTAGGATTTGCTCGACCACATCGACCTTGTTGAGCAAAATCGGAAACGGAAATACCGTATCCGAGGCACGCTTGAGGCGGCGCACATATCGGTGTTCGAGTACCGTGTCGTCGCGCTTGGCGCGATTGAAATTGGCTTCGATCAACTGGGTGTAAGGACCCGAAAGCGCCTCGCAGTTGACATGCACGATCGAAATTTTCATGGTGTTGCACTCCTTGTGTTTCAGGTTTCAAATGTTTCCAGGTCCAGGCTGCCGGGCGTCAGGCAAGCTTTGATCCCATCCGCGCGGGCTGACATCAGCGGCCTTTGAAATCGGGTTGGCGCTTATCCAAAAACGCGCGCACGCCTTCCTTGACGTCCGCCGTCTCGAACAATTGCCCAAATAACATCGCCTCCAGCTTCTGACCATCGGCCAGCGACATTTGCAATCCCAGGGTGGCGGCGCGCTTGGCAGCAGCCACTGCGCGCGGCGCGTTGAGATTGATCTTGCCGGCCAATTCCAGAGCGCTGCTCAAGGCTTGGCCGGTATCGACCACTTCATCGACCAGCCCGATACGTTGCGCTTCCCGGGCGCCGATGCGCTCACCCGTGAAAAGCAGGCGTTTGGCCATCCCATACGGCACCAGGCGCGGCAGCATCTGGGTACCGCCCGCGCCGGGAATGACACCCAAACCGACTTCGGG
>JAIRRE010000106.1 GCA_031256125.1 Burkholderiaceae bacterium | reverse complement strand
CCACCTATCGCCAGACCGTGCTTACGGCGTTGGGGCAGGTGGAAGACGATCTGACCAATCTGGCCGCGCTGGCCGGGCAGATCGAACAAACGCGCATCGCGGCGGATGCGGCCCAAGGCGCCGCCGAGCGCATGATGAACAGCTACCAGGCGGGTATTTCGGTTTATACCGACGTCGTCACCGCGCAAGCCACGGCATTGACCCAGCGCCGCTCGCTGTTGCAATTACAGGTGCAACGCCAGCAAACCGCCATTAGCCTGATCCAGGCGCTGGGCGGCGGCTGGATCGCGCCCTGGGCCAAAACTGGCAAGGCCAATGGCGAAAACGGCGCCTGACGTGTTGTCGCCCGAACCGTTGCCGCGCGTTATCGTGCTCGCTACCGGCGGCACCATTGCGGGCCGCGCCGATCCGCGCTCGGCGGTCGGCTACAACGCGGGCGGCGTAACGGGTGAGCAACTTGTCGCCAGCGTGCCGGGCCTGGATCGCCTGGCCGCGCTGGACGTTGAACAAATCGCCAACGTTGCTTCACAGGACATGAGCGAGGCCATCTGGCTGGCGCTGGCCGCGCGCATCCGGCGCATCATCGACTGGGACGAAGCCGATGGCATCGTCATCACCCACGGCACCGACACGCTAGAAGAAACGGCTTTCTTTTTGCACCTCACGCTGCCAGCCAGCAAGCCAGTGGCGCTCACCGGCGCAATGCGCCCCAGCGATGCGCCCGACGCCGACGGCCCGGCCAATCTGCGTGCGGCGGTACAAGCCGCGGCCAGCCCGCAATCGCAAGGCAGAGGCGTGTTGGTGGTGATGGGCAGCGACATCTACGACCCGCGCCGAATCGTTAAAACACATACCACGGCGGTACAGGCATTCGAGTCGCCCGAAACCGGGCCAGTTGGGGCTGTCGATCCAGCGACGATCCGCTATTTCGCGCCCGCGCCAGCCGCGCGCCGCGCGCCGTTGGCAATACCCCAAACCGTGCCGCTGCCGCGCGTGGCCATCGTTTACGCCTACGCCGGCATGGATGCCGCACCCATAACCCATGCCGTGCAGAACGGCGCACGGGGCATCGTGTTGGCCGGACTGGGCAACGGCAACGCGCCGCAAGTTGTGCTTACCGCATTGAACCGCGCCACCCGGCAGGGCGTGGCCGTGGTGCGCGCCACGCGCGTCCCGGCAGGCGAGGTCAACCGCAATGTCGAAGTCGATGACGACGCCAGTGGCTTCGTCGCCGCGGGCGGCCTCAATCCGCAAAAGGCGCGGGTACTGCTCCAGCTTTTGCTATCCAACGGCGTCACCGCGCCCGCCGCGTTGCAGCGGGCATTCGACGAAGTTTGACCGCGTATCCCATACCAGCCGCAAGCCATACTCTCGCCATGCAGCGCCGCCGGTTTTTGAGCACCCTCTGGACCGCGTTCCTGGCCGCGCTCAGCGTGGCGCTGGCCTGGCCCGCCGACGCGGCCCCCATCGCGTCAAACACCGCCGTCATCGAAGCCGGTTTTTCGCCCGATGGTTCCGGCGAGGCGCTGGTGCTGCGGGCACTGGGCAGCGCCCGGTTATCCATCCGGATAGCGGCCTATTCGTTCACGGCAGCGCCGGTGGTGCGGGCGCTGCTGGCCGCCCGCAAGCGCGGGGTGGATGTCGCAGTGGCGGTGGATGAGCGCAATAACTTGCGGGAAGACAAAAGCGGCAAAGCCCGTGCGGCGCTCAGCGCGCTGGTCCACGCCGGTATTCCCGTGCGCACGGTTGCCAGTTTTGACGCCCAGCACAGCAAATACGCCGTCATCGACGGCCAGCATGTGCAAACCGGCAGCTACAACTACACCACCACCGCCGCGCGCTACAACTCGGAAAACGTGCTGGTGCTGTGGAATCGCCCCGATCTGGCGCGCGCCTATCTGAAAAACTGGCAAAGCCTGTTCGACCAAGGCCAACCTTTTGCGCCGGACTATTGACACCGGTGGTACTGCGCTTGCTGCTCGGCGGAGTTCCCGCCGCCCTCGCCTCAAAAGCCAGCGCGTTCAGCGCTCACTGATCGGCGCAAAACTTATTTACGGACGATATGCCGCGATGCCGTCGGTAATTTCCTTGCGGGCGGCGGCTATGTCCTTCCAGCCGAGCACCTTGACCCACTTGCCTGCTTCGAGATCCTTGTAGTGCTCGAAGAAATGCGACAGCGCGTTGCGGCGCATGGTGTTGACGTCATCAATATTTTGCCAGTGCGCGTACATGGGAGCCACTTTGGCGATGGGTACGGCCAGCACCTTGGCGTCAGCGCCAGCTTCGTCTTCCATCATCAGCAGGCCCAGTGGGCGGCAGGGCACGACGACGCCGGATATCAGCGGGTAAGGGGTGATGACCAGCACGTCCACCGGATCGCCGTCGCCCGATAGGGTCTGCGGCACATAGCCGTAGTTGGCCGGGTAGTACATCGCCGTGGTCATGAATCGGTCGACGAACAGCGCGCCTGATTCCTTGTCCACTTCGTACTTGACGGGATCGGAATCCATCGGGATTTCGATGATGACGTTAAATTCGTCGGGCACTTTGTTGCCCGGAGAAACGTTGTTCAAAGCCATGTTTTGGGAAATGTTGGGGGTGTTGCGAAAAAGCGCGAAAAGCGCCAAAAGCGGTGGAGTTTACTTTCCGCGTCGCACGCCCACCACATACCCGCCGTTTGGCGCGTATCCAATGAAGGCGGCAACTGTAAAATTCACGCGGTTGGCCAATCGGTCTGCTGCCTTTTTCTTTGCGATACAGGCGGCGGTCAATGAGGAAGCAACGCGATGCAGGCTGGCCTCCTCTTGCGTAACGTTCCGGGGCCGGGTCGGCGTCTAAACCTCAATAAAACTGGAGAAACAACGCATGACTTTTACTTCCCCCCTTGTCCTGGCTATTGTCTGCGGCTTGCTGGCCGTGATCTATGGCATCTGGGCGCGAAGCTGGATTCTTTCAAGAGACGCCGGTAACGCGCGGATGCAGGAAATCGCTTCGGCGATCCAGACCGGCGCGGCGGCTTATCTGGCCAAGCAGTACCGCACCATCGCCATCGTCGGCGTGGTGTTGGCGATTTTGATCGGCGTGTTCCTGGGCGTAACCACGGCGGCGGGCTTCGTCGTCGGCGCGGTGCTTTCAGGCGCTTGCGGCTTCATCGGCATGAACGTCTCGGTGCGCGCCAATGTGCGTACCGCGCAGGCGGCCACCCAAGGCATCGGCCCGGCGCTGGACGTGGCCTTCCGCGGCGGCGCCATCACGGGCATGTTGGTGGTGGGTCTGGGCCTGCTGGGCGTGACGGCCTTCACCTGGATTTTGCTGGCCACCAACGCCGACGCCGCCAAACCGCTGGCGACACTGCTCAACCCGCTGATCGGCCTGGCCTTCGGCTCGTCGCTGATCTCCATCTTCGCGCGGCTGGGCGGCGGCATCTTCACCAAGGGCGCCGATGTCGGCGCGGACCTGGTGGGCAAGGTGGAAGCCGGCATTCCCGAAGACGACCCGCGCAACCCCGCGGTGATCGCCGACAACGTGGGCGACAACGTGGGCGACTGCGCCGGTATGGCCGCCGACCTGTTCGAGACCTACGCCGTGACGCTAATCGCCACCATGGTGCTGGGTTCGTTGATGGTGCACGCCGGTCAATTGCAGGCCGCGCTCTATCCGCTGGCGCTGGGCGCCGTGTCGATCATCGCTTCCATCGTCGGCACCTTCTTCGTCAAGGCCAGCGCCGGTATGAAAAACGTGATGCCCGCGCTCTACAAGGGCTTGGCAATCGCGGGCGTGATCTCGCTGGTGCTGTTCTACGGGGTGACGACCTGGATCATTCCCGACAACGCCATCGAAGGCGGCAACAGCGTGATGCGACTGTTCGGCGCCTGCGTGGTCGGCCTGCTGCTCACCGCCGCGCTGGTCTGGATCACCGAGTACTACACCGGCACCCAATACAAGCCGGTGCGGCACGTGGCGCAAGCCAGCACCACCGGCCACGCCACCAACATCATCGCCGGCATCGGCGTGAGCATGAAGTCCACCGCTTGGCCGGTGATCTTCGTCTGTATTGCCATCCTGGTCGCCTTTGAGTTGGCGGGCCTGTACGGCGTGGCGATAGCGGCCATGTCGATGCTGTCGATGGCCGGTATCGTCGTCGCGCTGGACGCCTACGGCCCAATCACCGACAACGCCGGCGGCATCGCCGAGATGAGCGAGATGCCCAGCAGCGTGCGCGACATCACCGATCCGCTGGACGCGGTGGGCAACACCACCAAGGCCGTGACCAAGGGCTACGCCATTGGCTCTGCGGGCCTGGCGGCGTTGGTGCTGTTTGCCGACTACACGCACAAGCTGGGCACTTTCGGTTCCGCCGTCAGCTTCAACCTGTCCGATCCGATGGTGATCGTCGGCCTGTTCATCGGCGGGCTGATTCCCTACCTGTTCGGCTCCATGGCGATGGAAGCCGTGGGTCGCGCCGCCGGTTCGGTGGTGGAAGAAGTGCGCCGCCAGTTCCGCGAAATCACCGGCATCATGGAAGGTACCGCCAAACCCGAATACGGGCGCGCAGTCGGGCTGCTGACCGGCGCGGCGATCAAGGAAATGATGATTCCCTCGCTGCTGCCCGTGGTGGTGCCGATCATCGTCGGTCTGGTGCTAGGCCCCAAAGCGCTGGGCGGCCTGCTGATGGGCACCATCGTTACCGGCCTGTTCGTCGCCATCTCTATGTGCACCGGCGGCGGCGCCTGGGACAATGCCAAGAAGTACATTGAAGACGGCAATTTCGGCGGCAAGGGCAGCGACGCGCACAAGGCCGCCGTCACCGGCGACACTGTGGGCGACCCCTACAAAGACACGGCTGGCCCGGCGGTTAACCCGCTTATCAAGATCATCAACATCGTTGCCCTGCTGATCGTGCCGCTGGTGGTGCACTTCCATCACTAGAACACGGCGGCCAGCGCCGTTGCAACAACGCCTGCCCCAGCGCAGCGAATTGCAGTGGCGCTGAAATGAAAGCAGGGCTTGCGCCAGTCCAGCCCCAAACCCCAAATGCCGCCCGGTCCACGTTAACCGGGCGGCATTTTGTTTTGGACAACGCTGAATACACCGCCTTGCGGCGGGCGCGACTTTGGGTTCA
>JAIRRE010000242.1 GCA_031256125.1 Burkholderiaceae bacterium | reverse complement strand
AGCCGGACATCGGGTGCGTGATTCCCCTCGATCGCTATTTTGAAATCCCCAATCAGCGGCAAATGGTCGGACATGTGCCGCCAAAGACGTCCGTGCGGCGTACCCAGCGCGGTTGGCGTGAGGCCATGCACATAGATGTGGTCAAGCTGCGCCACAGGCAGGCGTGAAGGATAAGTACGGGTGTGCGGCCCTTCCCGAGCCGCCAGCCCGTCCAGCCCGAGAATGCGGCGCACGCGCGTTCCCCAGTCGTTGAAATCACCCGCGACAATGAGCGCCGCGCCGCGCGGCACTTCGCGCTCGATGTAGCGTTTGAGCTGGCTGGCCTGGCGTGCGCGGCTGGCGGGAATCAGCCCGAAGTGCGCGACGATGGCGTGCATGGGCTGGTCATGTACCCGCAATTGCACGTGCAGCAGACCCCGTTGCTCGAAACGGTGGTCGGAAATGTCCTCGTGCCGCCATTGGGTTACCGGCCAGCGCGAAAGCAGCGCGTTGCCGTGTTCGCCATGTTTGGTGATGGCGTTGGTGCAGTAAACCGCTTGATAACCCTGCGGCGCGAGAAATTGGGCCTGCGGTTGATCGGGCCAGGCGGCAAAGTGCCGGGCTTCGCGTCGATTGATGGCGCGCACTTCCTGCAAGCAAATGATGTCGGCGTCGAGCATTTCGACGGCCCGTGCGAGGTTGTGAATTTCCAGCCGCCGCACCGGCCCCCAGCCTTGTACACCCTTATGAATGTTATAGGTCACAACGCGCAGCGCTAACTTGTGCCGCACGAATGGCGCACGCTTGTCCAAAACCGACGGCATTAGAAAAATCGCCGCAGCAGCCCGGCGGCAACAGGCCGCACGCGACGCAACAATTGCCAGCCCGACCAGGCGCGCATCGTCAAACGCAAGGCCGCGCCGGGCCGCGTCACGGCAACGCCGACCAGCGCCGCCGCGCCCAGTAGCCCCCACACCGGGTTGCGTCGCATCCACTGTGCGCCAACGCCAATCTTGTCGGCGGCGCGCAGCGCGGGTCGGAACACCTGCGCACGCTGCGCCAGTTGCTCGCGCAACTGCGCCGAGCGGTGCAGCAATTGCTCGCGCCGCTCGGCCAGGTTCGGGGATGGGGTGCGGCTCATGGCGCGCCTTTCTTGCCCGTGCGAGAAGAAGGCTGGCTTCGCAAAAAACGCTCGCGGTCACGCTGGAACTCGCCCCGGGTAGCGGCAAACATGTGCGCCAGCCCCTTGACACCCGCCCAGGCCAATCCCAGAAAAGTAGCGCCTATGCCCAGAAATATCACAGTAAAGACGCCCAACGCCCAGAGCCGCTGGGCGGAATTTTGCAGCGCCACAATGACCAGCACGGCCAGAAAAACCAGCCCGCAACTGACCGCCACCGCGCCGACGACGACAAACGCCGCCAGCCGCAGCAGGCGGGCAAATTCCTCGCGCGCTTCAAGCGCAAACAACTCCAGCCTGATCTGCACCAGCTCCAGGGCGTCGGACGCGACCGCGCGCAGCCGCGCGGCCACACCCGGATCGTCGTCGGCGCGCGGCTTCACAAAACGCAGCACGCCCGGTTTCAGCGACGCCCGACCAGCACGCCGATCAGGATGCCCAACGCCGCCGCCGCGCCAATCGACGACCAGGGGTTGTCGTGCACGTAATCGTCAGCGGCATAGGCGGCCCGGCGCGCATGTGTACGCACCGTCTCCTCGGCGTCAGCCAGCTTGTCGCGCGCCACCCGCAGGTGCTCTGAGATGCGCTCGCGTAAATCGGTCAGCTTGCTGCCACCCTCGTCCGCAGTAGCGGCCAGCAATTCCTCCGCGTCAGCAATGACGCGGCGCAGATTGGCGACCAGTTGTTCCTTGCTCTCGACCGACTCTTCGGCCAGATCGGCGATTGTGCTCATGGCTATCCCTTCAAGTTAAAGAATGGGTGAATTGTTTATCTTAACGGGCTTGACGACAACGTGCATGGCGGGGGCGGCAACCCTGGTTCGTTGATTACTGATAAATCACCTGGGCTTTGACGTTGGCCAGCGCCTTTTGCATCAGCGCCTTGTACTCGGTCATGAAGGCGAGCGAGCATAACGGCCCCGGCGTTTGGTCGTCCACGCTGCCGGTTACGGTGACGGTGTTGCCGTCTTGCTGGTAATGGTCGTGCCGGCGTCCGAGAGTTTCATGTCGCCGGGCACTGCGGCCACTTTGAGACCGGAAGCGAATTCGATCCAGTATTTCTCCTGTGTGTGGCCGCCGCTGCAACCTGTATCGCCCTCGTCGGGTATCCCACGCCGGCACATAAACGATGACGTGGTTGATCATGCCCAGATCGGGCGTGCGCGGCAGGTGATAAAGGCCGCCGGTGTGCTGGCGATACCCAGCATCGCCCGCACACGCCCGGTCTGCCAGCGATCACAGCGCGGCGCTGTTCAGGCTTCCGGCACATGGATGCGTGCCTTGATGTGTTTGAGATTGGCAACGATGGTAAACGTCATCACAATGACCAGCGACCATGAACTCCAATTACCGGCATGTACCAGCGCCCAACCGCCGATTTGATTCGGGTAACGCCATACGGACATGAACGTACTGATGTTTTCTGCCATCCAGACAAAAAAACCAATCAAAACGAAAGCCAGCAGCAGTGGCATGTGGCGTTCACGGTCCAGCGGATGGAAATATACTGTGGTGCGCGCATATAACCCGGCAATGCCGCACGTCAGATACCAGCGATAATCGGCTATATAGTGGTGCGTAAAAAAATTGACATAAACCAGTACCGACATGAATGCTGCCATTCCGTATGGCGGATGGTGCCTGATGCGTATATCCAGCAGCCGCCACGCCTGAATGATATAGCTGCCGACGGCAGCATACATAAATCCTGAAAACAGCGGCACGCCCCAGAGCTTGGTATAGGCAAAATCAGGATAACTCCATGACTGGATACCGCTTGAGGTTTTGAACACCTCCAGCACAAACCCGATTACATGGAATAAACAAATCGCCTTGAATTCATCAAACGTTTCCAGCTTGGCCCACAACATGGCCGCTTGAATCCCCACGGCGATAACCAGCAATAAATCGTAACGAGGCATCCCCAACAAGCCTGACCGGGGAACGATGAAAATCGCAATAAAAAACAAGCCCGCAAACAGACAAGCGCGAGCTTCCTTGACGCCGAAGGCCAGAAATTCGCACAGGCCATGCCATAAACACCCCCAGCTCACGGCAATCCATCCTGTGCGGAAGCTGGGTGCTTTATCTCATCAAACCGCCGCCGGATTGCGCAGCCGGATATGCAGCTCGCGCAACTGCTTTTCATCGACCGGCGAAGGCGCTTGCGTCAGCAGGTCTTGCGCGCGCTGGGTTTTGGGGAAGGCGATCACGTCGCGGATCGATTCGGCGCCGGTCATCAGGGTGATGAGGCGATCCAGCCCGAAGGCCAAGCCACCGTGCGGCGGCGCGCCGTATTGCAGCGCGTCGAGCAAATAGCCGAACTTGGCGCGCGCTTCTTCCGGGCCGATTTTGAGTGCGGTAAACACCTTGCTTTGCACTTCGGCGCGGTGAATCCGCACCGAACCGCCGCCCAACTCCCAGCCGTTCAACACCATGTCGTAGGCTTTGGCCAGACAGGCGGCGGGGTCGCTGTCCATCAGGTTTTCGTGACCATCCTTGGGACTGGTGAAGGGGTGATGCACGGCAGCCCAGCGCGCGTTTTCCGCGTCGTATTCAAACATCGGGAAGTCCACCACCCACAACGGCGCCCAGCGGTCTTCAAACAGGCCGTGGGTCTTGCCGAAATCGCTCAGGCCGATCTTCAGGCGCAGCGCCCCGATGGCGTCGTTGACCACTTTTTCCTGGTCCGCGCCAAAGAAGATCAAATCGCCATCCTGCGCGCCGGTGCGCTTCAAAATTTCGGCGATGGCCGCGTCGTGCAAATTCTTGACGATGGGCGATTGCAAGCCGTCGCGCCCCTTGGCAGCTTGGTTGACCTTGATCCACGCCAGCCCCTTGGCACCGTAAATCTTGACGAATTCACCGTACTGGTCGATTTCGCCGCGGCTGATGGCCGCGCCGCCGGGCACGCGCAACGCCGCCACGCGCCCGCCGCGCGCGTTGGCCGGAGCCGAGAAGACCTTGAAGTCCACGTCCTTCATCACGTCGGCCAGGTCGATCAATTCGAGCTTGACGCGCAGGTCGGGCTTGTCCGAACCAAAGCGCCGCATGGCTTCCTGATAGGCCATGACGGGGAACGCGCCCAGATCGACGCCCAGTTGCGTCTGGAATACCTGCACGATCATGGCCTCGAAGATGGCGCGGATTTCGGCCTCATCCAGAAACGAGGTCTCGCAGTCGATCTGCGTGAATTCGGGCTGGCGGTCGGCGCGCAGGTCTTCGTCGCGGAAGCACTTGGTG